>JAQXGK010000036.1 GCA_029006345.1 Bacillota bacterium | reverse complement strand
ACATCGGCAGGCGTCAGCTTGCCCTTGTTTCTGAAGGATTTGAAGGCGTTTGTCAATTTATCCGAAAGGTTAGAAAACATAGTGCCTGCCTTTCTTACAGAAGCTCACCTATCGCCGCTGTGAGACTGTCGGCGGCGCGGCGCGCGTCACTGTCGGTTATTTTTTCCCTGCTTGCCGAAAGCGAGTCGGACAGCCGGGACAGGGTCTTGAACTTTTCATACAGACCGAGCGCTTTTTCGAAGGACCTGAGCTCGTCGCCGGTGCGCCCGAGTAAATCGCGGACCGCCTGACGGCTGGTACCGGTCTGCTCGGCTATCTCCGCAAGAGACAGGTCGTCCGAGTAGTACATGAGGAAAACCTCGCGCTTTTTCTCGGTCAGCAGCGGCGCGTATATATCGAAGAGATCGGACAATCCGAGATCCTTTTGAAACATTCACTCACCGCCTGTCTTGTCTGTAAAGAAAAAAGCTTTACAGCAGGATTATATATTAAGGACGGGGTTTTGTCAAGTAAAAAAACAAAAAAAGCCTGTGATATATGCCGAAACGTTCCAATTGCCGTCGGGTGGAGAGCAGAGAGGCAAAAAGTAAAAATCCCGAATGCATAAGCATTCGGGATTTTGGTGACCCGTGGGAGAATCGAACTCCCGTTACCGCCGTGAAAGGGCGGTGTCTTAGCCGCTTGACCAACGGGCCGTAGAACAGCCTCGTTATTATATCAATAAAAACGAGGTTTTGTCAAGTGCTTTTTTAGCAAAAGGAAAAACTTTGCAAAAAACATTCGGCCGGAGGAGTTTCCTGCCGGCCGGAGTCTTTTATTTATGATACAGCTTTTTGGTCTGATATTTTGGTTCGCAGGTAACATTAATGCCGAGTTTCTTGAAGGTCTTTGAATCTACCTGAGAAAGAATGACCGTAGAGTGCACCTCGCAGCCCTTGAGCTTGTGAAGCTGCTCCATCGCGCGCTCGGCGTTTTTGTCGGTGACGGCGCAGATAGAGAGGGCAAGAAGAACCTCGTCTGTATGAAGCCGGGGATTGTGATTGCCGAGGTGATCCACCTTCAAATGCTGTATGGGCTCGATGATTTCGGGGCTTATCAGGTGAATTGAGTCGTCGATGCCGCCGAGAACCTTGAGTGCGTTCAAGAGAAGAGCCGCGGAAGCCCCCAGCAGGGACGAGGTCTTTCCGGTTATAACGGTGCCGTCGTTCAGCTGCATAGCGGCCGCCGGGTTGCCGGTTTCCTCGGACTTTTTGAGAGCCGGCTCAACTACCGCGCGGTCATTTGCGGTTATGTCAGACTGCTTCATGAGCAACTCGATTTTATAAATCGCTTCCCGGTCGGCGAGTCCCTGACGGTTGAGGCAGACGGTGTCGTAGTAACGCCTTATTATCTCCTGACGTGAGGCTTCGCTTACGATATCGTCATCGACAATGCAGTAGCCCGCCATATTTACGCCCATATCGGTGGGCGATTTAGAAGGGGATTCACCGGATATTTGCTTGAAAATGGCGTTAAGCACCGGGAATATCTCGACATCGCGGTTGTAATTGACTGTTGTGACGCCGTATGCCTCGAGGTGGAAGGGGTCTATCATATTAACGTCGTCCAAGTCTGCGGTGGCCGCTTCGTAGGCGATATTGACAGGGTGCTTGAGGGGAAGATTCCAAATGGGGAAGGTCTCGAACTTGGCATATCCCGCCTTTACGCCCCGCTTGTGCTCGTGGTAGAGCTGAGACAGGCAGGTCGCCATTTTGCCGCTTCCCGGACCGGGAGCCGTGACTATGACAAGCTTACGCTCGGTTTCGATATATTCATTTTTGCCGTAGCCGTCGTCGCTGACAATCAGCTCGACATTGGAGGGGTAGCCGTCTATGGGATAATGGCGGTAGACCTTGATGCCGAGGCTTTCAAGGCGCTCCTTGAATACCTTGGCGGAGGGCTGTGAATTGCACCGGGTGAGCACTACGCTTCCGACATACAGACCGCAGCTGCGGAAGGCGTCGATGAGACGAAGCACATCCAGGTCGTAGGTGATGCCGAGATCGCCGCGCACCTTATTCTTTTCGATATCCGAGGCGTTTATCGCAATGACGATTTCCGCTTCGTCTTTAAGCTGAAGCAGCATTTGCAGCTTTGAGTCCGGCTTAAAGCCCGGCAGTACGCGTGAGGCGTGAAAGTCGTCGAACAGCTTGCCGCCGAATTCGAGGTAGAGCTTGCCGCCGAACTGATTTATGCGCTTTCTTATCTGCTCGGACTGCATTGATAGGTATTTGTCGTTGTCAAAACCGATTTTATTCATGATGTCTTCCTTGCTTTCGCTCGTTAATCTTTTGTATTTGTTTAAGCGGGCGCCGCTTACGATATAGGCAGATAATACTTGGTCTTGTATTCTTCAAACAGCCGGCTGTAATCCTCTGACTTTTCGTCATGCATGCCCTTCAGGTATTCGTGGCTGTCGAGATGCTGTGAAACGCAGACGGCGATATTCGAGCAATGGTCGGCGATACGCTCGATATTTTGCAGCAGGTCGAGCAGAATGACGCCTGACTCGACATTGCACTGGCCGGTTTTAAGACGCTCTATGTGCTTGTCCTTGAGCAGAGCGTTGATTATGTCTATGACCTCCTCGAGGGGCTCGACACGGTGAGATGCTTCGAGATCGTCGGACTTGTAGCACTCAAGGGTATAGTCCATGATGTCGGAAATGGCTTTAACTATCGTATCTATCTCGAATTTTGCATCTGCCGAAAAATGAACGTTCTTTTCTTTTTTACGCATGGCTATTTCGGCGAGATTGACCGAGTGGTCGCATATGCGCTCAAGGTCGTTTATCGCGTGAAGTATCTTTGAAACAAGCTGGCTTTCGTTGGCGGAGATATCGAGGTCGGTGAGCCTTACTATATAGTTTTCGAGTCTGTCCTCGTAGTGGTCGACATTATCCTCGACCTCGAAGATATTCTTTGCAATCTGATCGTCGTATTTGTAGAAAAGGCCGAGTGCTTCTTTGACATTATTTACGGCGAGCTCGGCGACGCGTATGGTAGTGATCCTGCACTGCTCAAGCGCGTAGGACGGGGTCTTGAGAAAGCGCTCGTCAAGGGTGTCTCCGATATCCTCGACGCTGTCTTTTTTATCGGGGATGGTGAGAATTGCGAGCTTTTCAAGCAGACCGACAAAGGGAAGAAGCAGCAGCACCGTAGTGACATTGAAGGTGGTGTGCACGAGGGCTATCGAGGTGGCGTTTGCCGCGCCGGTAAAGTCAAAGCCGAGCTTTGAGGTGAGGAAACCTTTGAGAAGATAGAAGCCTAACAAAAAGATGACGGTTCCGATCAGGTTGAAGTAAAAGTGGATGACGGCCGCGCGCTTGGCGTTCTTTTTCGCGCCGACCCCGGCGAGAATGGTTTTGACGCAGGTGCCGATATTCTGACCCATAATAATGGGGAGAGCGGCGGCGATATTGAGCGCACCGGTGGAAGAAACCGCCTGGAGGATTCCGACGCTTGCCGCAGAGGACTGAATGATTACGGTGATTATTGTTCCGACAAGTATGCCGAGCAGAGGGTTGGAGCATCTTGCGATAAGCTCCTTGAAGGCGGGCAGGTCGGAGAGAGGATTAACTGCCTTGGTCATAAGCTCCATGCCTATGAACAAAACCGACAGTCCTACGAATATCTGGCCGAGTGTGGTGGTCTTTTCCTTCTTGATAAAAAGATACATGACGACGCCTGCAAGGCCGATGATGGGCGCGAAGTTTGAGGGGTTCATTAAATTCATGAAGACATTGTCACTCTGAATGCCCATAAGGCTCATAAGCCAGGCGGTGACGGTGGTGCCGATGTTCGCTCCCATAATGACGCCTATGGATTTTTTGAGCTTCATAAGACCCGAGTTGACGAAACCGACGACCATTACGGTGGTAGCGGAGGAGCTCTGCATTACCGCGGTAACGACTATACCGAGAAAAACGCAGGAGAAAATATTTGAGGTCAGCTTTGCCAGTATTGTTTCAAGCTTGCTGCCGGCTAACTTCTCAAGACCGGTACCCATGACATTAAGTCCGAATAGGAAAAGAGCTATGCCGCCGCACAGCGACGATACCATTGTAATTATTTCACCCGTAGACATATTAAACCTCTCGAAACGGCATATGTGCGCCGATGATTGTATTTCGTCATCCTCTGACACCAAACATAATCAGTTTAGCACAAACGACCTGATGTGACAAGAGTAATTTTTTGTTCCTGCCTGCATTCGGTTGCATATAAACCGACTGTATGTTATACTGAAAACAACGGCAAATACCCTGTAAATTAGCATAAAGGGGCTGCAGTTTTTTATGAAAAAAACCGCGATAGGCGCATTGATAATATGTATTATGGCGCTCGTTTCGGCGGGCTGCGGGAGTGAACAGGCGGTGACTTTCGGCACTATCGGGACTGAAACGGAAAATGTAAGTCAGGCGGAGCAGGCAAATGAGGGCGGAAAGCCGACGTCTGCGCTGGACGATACGCGGGGAGTATGGATAGCCAGCGTTTCCAATATAGATTTTCCGTCTAAGCCGGGACTTAGCGCAGACGAGCTGCGCGCACAGTTGGACGGTATAGTCGAGACGGTGTGCAACCGGGGACTGAATACGATATTTTTTCAGGTCCGTCCCGCTTCCGACGCCCTGTATAGGTCGGAAATATTTCCGGTGAGCGCTTATCTGACCGGGACGCAGGGCGCGCCTCTTCCCGACGGATTTGACCCGCTTGATTACATTATTGAAGCGGCGCATGACAGAAATGTAGCAGTGGTCGCCTGGATAAATCCTTACCGGATAACCTCGTCGGCCGCCGAAGGGGCGAACGATTTGTGCGAGAGCAATCCCGCACGGATACACCCGGACTGGACTGTCGAATATGCAGGCAAGCTTTATTACAATCCCGGAATACCGGAGGTCAGGGAGCTGGTGGTGTCCGGCGTGCGCGAGATAGCCGAAAACTATGATGTGGACGGAGTGCATATGGACGACTACTTTTATCCGTACCCCGTCAGCGAGCAGGCAGACGGCGAGACGGTTAAGGCGGTTTTTGATGACAGCGACGCGCTGGAGTGCTACAACGACGGCTCGCTCGAACTGTCCGACTGGCGCAGAGAGAATGTCAACAAGCTTGTAAAGGCTTGCTACCGGGCCGTAAAGCAGGCGGATGAGAACAAGCATTTCGGAATCAGCCCGTTCGGAATCTGGGCAAATTCGAGCCACAACAAGGAAGGAAGCAAAACGTCGGGGCTTGAAAGCTACTATGAAATATACTGCGACCCCCTCGCATGGATAGAGGGCGGATACGTCGATTATATCTGCCCGCAGCTCTACTGGTCCTTTGAAACCAAGGCGGCGCCCTTCGGCGAGCTTTGCGACTGGTGGAACAAAAAGCTGGAGGGTACGGGAGTAAAGCTTCTGGTAGGTCACGCCGCCTACCGCGTTTCGGAATTCGGTGCGGACGAGATAATAAAGCAGCTTGACTATGCGGCTGCCGAGCCGACTTATTCGGGAAGCGTTTTTTACGGCTATGCCGACATATCCGCCGACACGGACGGTCTCGGTGACGCGGTCAGACAATACTACGAAAAGGACGGTAACAATAAATGAGTATGAAGAGCTTTTTGAAACGCGCGGCCATTACACTGGGCGCGTATGCAGGATTATGTGCCATAGCCTGCCTGATAATTCTGCCGTTTGCGGGCTACGCAAATTTCTGGGAATATTCGGGGCTTGCCGCGGCGGTGATTTTTATAGTATTTTCGGCGGCGTTTATCATTCTGACGGTGCGCCGTGCCGTTCTTATCATAAAGCTTTCAAAGGCAGCGGAGCTTTTTGAGACATCACCCGAGGGATACATAAAAGCCCTCGGAGAGCTGCTGCGCTATGCGCGCTTCCCCGAGGACAAGTTTATTATTAATTACAATATGGCGGCCGCGGAAGCAAAACGAGGCGACGCCGCGACGGCGCTCAGCCTCCTGAAGGCGGCATCCGAGCTGTCGGTATCCAAGCGAAATCTCGCGCTTTGCCGGGACGCGATGCAGGCTATCGGACGCGAAGAGAGTAACCCGAATCCCGAAGAGTGAGCAGGAGGGTTTTGATTTCCGAGAGGTCTACGGCTTCGCCGCAGGAATCCGATATCAGCATATCCTCACCGTCGCTGTAGTATTTTTGCTCCACGGCGCAAACCTGAGGAGAACCGAATGGGAGATCCTCCGGTATGACGTTTTTGCCGAAGCCGATAACGAAATCCGCGTTTTCCCAAAGCTGTGCGACGCTTTTCTTTTGCGCGGAGGTGCTGTTGAACAGCGCGACGGTTTTATCTTTTGTTTCTATGAGAAAGCCGCTTGTTTTTTCGTCTGCCGACTGCACGGTTATGCCGAGCGAACAGACGCTCAGGCGGTCGCCGTACGAAAATGTCTCCGTATCGGAGCAGATTGAGCGCAGACAGTCGAGAAGGGCGGCTTGTTTTTCATTTGACGGCTCCGGTAGGAGCAGTTTGTCGATTTTGACAAGAGAACTCATGATTTCGAGCTGATCGGGCAGTCCCTCGGAATATGACGATATTACATAGCAGTCGAGCTTCTCAACACCGAGCCGGAAAAGACAGTCTTCAAGCGCGGCTTTTTCGTTTTTGTAATTAACGGTTTTCGGTTCAAATAATACCGCTCCGGCTTTGGATTTTACAACGAGCTTTTTGTCGCAGTAAACATCTATCACTCCAAGCCGAACCGAATCGTCGAATGCCGTATATACAGTCCTGACGCCGATAAAGGCAAGGTAAATGCAAATCAAAACGAGAATATAGTATTTCTTTTTCAGCTTGACAAGCGCGAAAACAACTGCCGCCGATACGCAAGCCGCTACAAAATACGGCAGAAACGGGTAGCATACAAAGGCGACGGCGTGTTCAAAGGAGGCAAAAAAGTGAATGACGGCGGAGTATATCCCGAAAAGGCCGTCGCAGAGCTGTCCGAGCACCGAAAGAACACTGCCGATGATGCCGGAGGAAAATCCGAAAAATACAAGTGAAAGTACAAGATAAAGGGCGGACGCGATAAGAGCAGGTTCAAAAACAAGCAGAATAAACATATTTGCAACAGGAGCAATCAGCGACACCTCACCGTAAATGAGTGTGGTTACCGGAAGTGTGAACAGTATTGCGGAAAGGGTGACCGAGAGCGTTGTCGCGACGAGCGTGAGCGCGCGGTACAGTAAAGAGCAGGGACGGGATCGTTGGTTGAGCCGGCGCAGAAAACGCAGATTCTTTATATAAGCGGAATACGGAGCTCCGACGGAGATTATGCCGAGCGTCGCGAGAAATGTGAGCTGGAAGCTTATGCTGTATATCGCGTAGCGGTTGAATACAAGTATCAGTCCGGCGGCGGCAAAGAGATTTGTGACGCTGTCGGATTCGCGCCTGAATAAATTTGCACCGAGAAACAGTATCAGCATCAGGCCGGAGCGCATTATTCCGTACGAAAAGCCGGCAAGCGCCATATAAAGCAGGGTAAAAGCACAGGTAAGCAGGGCGTTGGCACGGTAGGGAACCGACAGCTTGCGCAGAAGGGCGTGAAGAAAAAGCACCAGAACCGAGAGATGAAGCCCCGAAACCGCAAGCGTGTGCGACGCGCCGCATTTTCGAAGGTCGTCCTTCAGGTCCTTGTCAACTCCGCTTTTATCCCCCAGAATTACCGCAGTGGCGATTTGGTCGTATTTGAGTTTTGAGAGAAGCGAAGAAATCCTGTTTCTCAGATTTGAGATGAGCTTGGCGGGAGAATTTACTCGCTCGACAACCTCGATTTGCTTCGGGGTGCAGCTGAGAAACGCGCCGTATGAATTCAGATACGCTTTATCCGAATAACCGAATAGAGGGTCGTTTTCTCCCTTTGCGGTTCCTGAGATTCGGACTCTGTCGCCGTCACCGAGCGTGATTATGTCAAGGTCGCCCGAATATGAGGTTACATATATTTTTACATGCGCGTTTTCGCCGTTAATACTGTCCGCCGAAAGAAAGAAGGAGGTTCGGCTGCCCGAATTATTAAACTCCGAGACACAACCCTCGGCGGATATCTCGCTTCCTTCATAAAGGGGAACCGAGCGCTCAAAGTACATATATGAAACAAACGACAGAAGGAGAGCGGCGGTTATTCCGGCGGAAATCAGCAGTGCGTCGCCGTAAAACAACCGCTTGGTACGGGCAAGGAAGATCGCCGCGGCGGCACGCGCAAAGAAAACTGCCGCTACGGTCAGAATAATAAAGCTTGTACGGGGGCTGTCGGCATCATACAGGCAAAGCGATACCGCCGCAACCGCGACAAACAGAGCCAGCCGTCGACCGGTCAAATCCGTCACCTCCCATGATTTTTTTATAAGTAAATTATATAATATACCTGCAAAACTTGCAAATTTCTTGATTACAAAAGGGAAAACGACACATGATAAGCAAACTGATGACTGAAAAAAACTCGCTGTGGACCAAGCTCCGGGGCGGCGACAGGCCTGTGGTGATATACGGAATGGGCGACGGAGCGGCAAAGATAATGTCTGTTCTCAACGCGCGGGGTATCAAGGTAAGCGGCATTTTCGCAAGCGATGACTTCGTGCGGGGACAGGAATTCATGTCCTTTCGCGTGGAGCGACTGGACGAGGTCGAGCAAAGACTGGGCGATTTTACGGTTTTGCTCGGCTTTGCCACGCATTTGGAAGAGGTTATCAGGCATATCGAGTGCATTGCACAACGGCACGAGCTGTATGTGCCGGACGTAAATGCGGCGGGGGATTACGGCGAGGTATTTGACGAGGCGTACCTTGCGGAAAACGAGGACAGGCTCGACCGGGCACTGTCGCTTTTTGCCGACGATAAATCGCGCAGATTTTTTGTCGAAATGTGCGACTTTAAGCTGTCGGGCAAGAGAGAATATCTGAGCGAACTGGACAGGCTGTCATTCAAGGGGAAAATCGACCGTGCGGTAGAATGCTACTGCGACCTCGGCGCATACTGCGGAGACACACTGACGGCCGCTGTGAGCCAATACCCCGAATTGCGCAGGGCGATTGCCTTTGAGCCGGAGAATTCCAGCTATTCAAAGCTCGTAAAGACAGCCGACGCATTTGTCAAATCCGGACGGCTCGACTGCTTTTGCGCGGTTCACGCGGCGGCGGCAGAGAGGGACGGCGCGTCGGATTTCGCCTGCGGCGAGGGACGCGGCTCGGCGCTGACTGCCGGCGGCAATGTGCGCGGCATGACAGGACAGAAAATTACTCATACCACCCTCAGAAGTCTCGATTCGGTCGTGCGGGACAGCGGATTTTTACCGCAGCTTATAAAATACGACGTAGAGGGCAGCGAAAGCCGCGCGCTTGACGGCTCGGCAGAGACTATCCGCACCCTCAGGCCGGCGCTGGTGGTGTCGGCGTACCACAAAACTAGCGATTTGTTCGTACTGCCGGAGAAGATAAAGTCTCTTTTGCCGGACGCACGTCTGTATCTTAGGCGGACACGGCCGTGTTTTCCTGCCTGGGAGGTGGAAATAGTCGCTTTATGACCTTTTGATTGTGAAAAATGCACAAATCAGAAGCGTCAAGTTCTCTCTGAGTACCGCAAAATATTGAACAATTCTCTTGAAACTCGTTTAGCTTTAAGATATAATATCCGTATGAGCCGGAAAATACAGGAAGCTGATTTTTTCGGTTTCGACCGCGTCGGCCCCGCGGCGACGGGCGGTGCGGGCTTTCATTTTTTTAATATCGTCGCCGGGAAAGCGGGTTTATTATGGCAAACATTACCTCAAACGACATAAGGAATATCTGTCTGCTTGGACACGGCGGAAGCGGTAAGACATCTCTTATCGAGGCTGCCCTTTATTATACAAAGGCGATAGCGCGCAGGGGAAAGATTGAAGATAAGAACACGGTTTGCGATTACGATCCCGAAGAACTCAAGAGAGGCTTTTCAATTTCAAGTTCACTTGCACCGGTGTTTTTCAGAGACAAAAAGATAAACTTCATTGACACTCCCGGTTATCTCGATTTTCAGGGTGAGGTCAGACAGGCGCTCAGAGTAGCGCGCAATGCTATCATTCTTATTAATGCGCGCGCGGGCGTTGAGGCCGGCACCGACATTGCCTGGGAGGCGGCTACCGAAGCCGGAGTCGCACGCAGCTTTTTCATCAACCACATGGATGAGCCGGACATTAACTACAAGGCTGTTATAGAGGATATGAAGGAGCGTTACGGGAACGCAGTTTGCCCTGTGATAGTTCCTTACTACGAGGGCGGCGCGCTTGCCGGCTTTATCAACATGATAGAAAACGTGGCTTACACCTACGACAAGGACGGAGTAAGAAGTGAAAAGCCGATCCCTGCAGAGGTGGAGCCTGAGCTGACCGAATATAAGCAGATGCTCAATGAAGCGCTCGCCGAAACAAGCGACGAGATGATGGAGAAATTCTTTGCCGACGAGCCGTTTACGCATGACGAGATGGTTTCGGCGCTCAACCGAGGTCTCGACAAGGGCTCTATAGCGCCGGTATTTGCCGGCTCAGCCAAGACTCTTGCCGGAGTGGCGTTCTTGCTGTCGATAATCTACCATGCGTTCCCCAGTCCTATCGCTAAGGGCTATGAGCGCGACTGTGACGGTGAAAAATTTGAGATAAAGACCGAGGGGCCTGCTTCCGTATTCGTATGGAAGACCGTCGCCGACCAGTTTGTGGGCAAGATGAGCTACATCAAGGTGATGAGCGGCGTTCTCAAGAGAGAAGATTTACTCAAAAACATGAACACCGGCAACACTGAGAAGGTGGTGCACCTGTATTCCAACCGCGGCAAGGAAAATACGCATATCGACGAGCTTATCTGCGGCGATCTCGGCGTTATCACCAAGCTGCAGGGGGTAAACACAAACGATACCCTCAATGTTTCCGCCGATGTCAAATTCAAGTCCATAAGCTTCCCGAAGCCGTATCTCTGCCTTGCCGTCAAGCCAAAGGCAAAGGGCGACGAGGACAAGGTCACGGCGGGTATTACAAAGCTGCTTGAGGAGGACCGAACCGTTAAATACGAGGTCAATTCCGAGACAAAGCAGATACTTCTCTACGGTCTAGGCGAAATGCATCTTGATGTAATAGTATCTAAGCTCAAAAACCGCTTCGGCGTCGACGTCGAGCTTGTGCCTCAGAAGATTGCATACAGAGAGGCAATAAAAAAATCGGTCGATATTCAGGGTAAATACAAGAAGCAGTCGGGCGGTCACGGTCAGTACGGAGATGTATGGATCAAGTTTTCACCCGGCGAGGCCGACGGGCTGACATTTACGGAATCGGTCGTAGGCGGCGCTGTCCCCAAGAACTTCTTCCCGGCGGTCGAAAAGGGACTGCTTGA
>JAQXGK010000035.1 GCA_029006345.1 Bacillota bacterium | reverse complement strand
GAGCGCATAAAGGAAATAGATACCGAGCGCTGCCTTGTTGAATACATACGCGGAATTGATGACCTGTATATAAAAAACATATTGATGTGCAGATTTGTCCGCGGAATGACCTGGAACGGTGTTGCTATGAAGGTTACGGGGGGCATGTGCACCGGCGAAAACATGATAATGACGGTAAAAAGGTTTCTAGAATCGCAAGGTTGTTAGTTTTGTTAGTATTATGCGTGATATAATGCTATCGTGGAAATTCAAAAGGATGACCCTCCTATTTCCGATGTGCGCCGGTCTTTTAGTTTTTTTCTCCCGGCGCGAATGACAAGCCGCCGGTGGTGACTTCCCGGCGGCTTTTGTAAAAAAAATATTATTTTCCGCTGTTTTAATACAGCGGTTTTTTATTGCAAAATTGGACGTCGGCATAGCGCCCGGCGAGGGTTTGGGGCGGGTAGTTTTATTAGATTGAGAGGTGGTGATCATGGCAAAGCTGACCGATAAACAACGCAAGCAAATAATAGCGGAGCGAGCAGAAGGCGCAAGTTTGCGGAAGCTTGCAGATAAATATAATGTGTCACCAACTACCATAAAACGCACGCTTGTTGCTGATCCGGAGACGGTAAAAAAAGTCGCGCAAAAAAAAGAGGAAAACACACAGGAAGTCCTAGCATATATGGATTCGCGCAAAAATCAGGTATGCAAAATAATAAATCTCGGGCTAGAGCAGATTCCCGAAAAGTTGTCAAAGCTTAACGCTGTTCAGATAGCAACAACGCTCGGCATTATTATCGACAAATTTACAGCAGGCGAAATCAAAAGTGGAAATTCCGGAACCGTGGAAGATCTCTCCCCGCTTGTCGATATGCTGAGAGAAAAGGATAACGAGAAATGACAGCGACACAAACGATAGAATGGGCGCCGTTTTCCGCCAAACACAAAAGATATATAAACAATGCCTTAAAAAATCAGATGAATGTCGCCGAGGGTGCTATCCGTTCCGGCAAAACAATAGATCACTGCATCATAGCAGCGGCTTATCTTGAAATTTGCCCCGATACAATCCACCTGGCATCAGGGTCAACAATCGGTAATGCCAAACTAAACATAGGCGTGTGCAACGGATTTGGCTTGGAAAATTTATTTCGCGGTCGCTGCCACTGGGGCAAGTTCAAGGACAATGAGGCCTTATTCATTAGCACGCAGACCGGCGAAAAAATCGTTATTTTTGCGGGCGGCGGAAAGCGCAACAGCTATAAAAAAATCCTAGGAAACTCATATGGATTATGGATCGCAACGGAAATCAATGAGCATTACGACAGCGATGACAGCCGCGAATCTTTTGTCAAGGTTGCTTTCGGCAGACAAGCAGCTGCGCAAAAGCCGCTTGTGCTGTGGGACCTTAACCCATGCAATCCAAAGCACCGTATATATACCGACTATATCGACAAATACAAGACCGGGCTCGTCGGCGGATATCAATACGAGCATTTCACAATACATGATAATCTGTCGATAAGCGATCAACGCAAAAACGAGCTTATAAGCAAGTATGACAAAGGGTCAATCTGGTATAGGCGCGACATTCTCGGCGAGAGGTGCGTTGCTGAAGGCCTGATATACCCCTTGTTTGCGGACAGCGAAAAACGCTACTCTATAGACCCGCTCGACATAACAGCAGACCCGGATTACAGACCTAAAGACGGCGAGAAAGCAAAAATCAAAATTAAATATATCAACATCGGGGTGGACTTCGGAGGCAACGGATCACAACACGCCTTTTGCGCTACAGGTATTACTGCAGATTTTCACTATGTTATCCCGCTGTCCTCTAAAACCATAAAGGCAACCGGAACGGATGTAGACTTAATTATTCGCGAGTTTAAGCGCTTCGCCGAAAAAATAGAATCGGTTTATGGCTTTGTTGATGTGGTATATGCCGATTCAGCGGAGCAGGCTATTATCAACTCCATGAGAGCAAAGACCAAGTATAGCATAAAAAACAGCATTAAAAACGAAATCAATGACCGCATTCGTTGTGAAGATATATTGCTTACATCTGACCGGATGAAGCTAGTTGACGGTCAAAATGAAGCTCTTGCCGACGGTTTGCGGTATGCTGTCTGGACACCGAACATTAACGATGACATTCGGCTTGACGACGGTACAAGCTGTATTGATATACTCGACGCATTTGAATATTCATTTGAGCCGTTTCTAAAACATATTTTGAGAGGATAATGCAGTGTGGGAAAACATAAAATCCATAATATACAGGCTATTTAACAAAAATATTGACATCTCTGACGACGATGCACATGCAAAGGCATCATACGACTCAGAATATGCCGATACAAGCACAATCAACATCACGGCCATCATCGCAAATAAACTGGCAACGCTGACAGTTGATGACAGTGACATAACCGTATCCGGCAACAATAAACGCGCCGAATACCTAAACCAGCTAATCAAAAAAACCTGGCTTACATACGGGATTAAAGCCGTAAGTTTTGCATTTGGTGTCGGCAAGTCGGCACTCATACCATACGCGACAGGTGGAAAGCTGTATGTAAATGTCGTACCACAAAGCCTGTTTTACATAACCGGGTCACAAGGCGACGAAATAACCGCTGTATGCGTTATAGCGGACTCCCTAAAAAAAGAAAACGGCACATACTACAGATATACTGATTATTCTGTTGAAAATGGGGTCTATGTTATACGCCAGCGTGCCACCAGAGACGGCACTTTGATTGACCTTGACAGTGTGCCGGAGTGGTCGCAGATAGCACCTGAGTTACGTATAAGCGGCATTGACCGTCTGCCGATCGGTTTTATCAAGTGCCCGGCCAACAACCGCAACCCGGGAAGTATGACCGGTGTCCCGATAACCTACGGCTGCGGCGAAAACATAAAACGCATTAAAGATACTTTATCGGATATTGCGCGCGAGTTCAAGCTGAAGGAGGCATTTGTTGGAGCGGACAGTACGCTGTTTGACAAAGACAATAAACCTCCAAAAAACGGTCTGTTCAAAAAATTCCTGGCCGAAAGCAGAGACGGAAAATCCTTCTGGGAAGTGTTTGACCCGGCAATCCGTGACAGTTCATATTTTAACCGTCTGCAAAACGAGTTTGCACTGCTTGAAAAATCAATCGGAGTTTCGCGCGGAATTCTGACTGAGCCGGAAACTAACGGAGCAACGGCAACAGAGATACGACGCGCTAACCACGACACATATGCTGTGGTTGACAGTATGCGTTCGCAGATAGAATCGGCATTTGAGACACTGGCATATGCCTTTAATGCATTTGCAAACCTATACAACATAACTCCTGCGGGTGAATATAATATCAAATTCGACTGGGGATATTCGCTTATTGAGGACAGCTCGGAAACATTCTCCCAGCTCGCACAAGGCAAATCAATGGGCGCCGTCAAGACAGTCGAAATCCGTCAATATCTCTTCCCCGCCGAGACTCCGGAACAAGCACAGGAGGCGGTCGAGGAAATCGCAAAGACAGAACCTAATATGTCAACGCTTATCGGTGATTAAAAATGCCCCTGTCTGAAGATACCATAAACGCCGCAGCCGAAAAAGTTACTGCTAGATTGAAGTCGGTAAACGACTTATTCTTGAGCAAAATCGGCGAGAGAATAGCCGAAATCGGCAAAATGAAAGCAACCGATATAAACAAGCTGACACGGATGAGCGTCTACGGAAAAGACATAGATGCAATTACTCGGGCGCTTTCAGAGGCGTCAAACAAATCCGAGTCAGATATCATAGAATTACTCACGGCGGTTGCAAAAGACAATTATGCATGGTCCGAACAGCTCTACAAAGCAAAAGGCATAGATTATGTGCCGTTTGCTCAGAACAAAGAGCTGCAGTCACTGATAAAGTCGTACGCTAAATCAACGATAATAGCAAACCGAGGGCTTGTGCAAACCGTGGCTTTTATGACTCGCGATAATGCCGGTAAACTTATACCGACAGAACTTTCAAAGGCGTATCAAAAAACCGTGGAGCAAGCCGCTCTTGCAGTAGCTGCGGGAGAAACGGATTATCAGTCCGCTATCCGACAGACACTACGCGATTTAGCCGACAGCGGGCTCCGCACCACTGACACCGGTAAAGTAGTTGATTATGCTTCGGGATATTCTCGCCGTCTTGACACCGCAGTCAGGCAAAACGTGCTGTGGGGTGCAAAGCAAGCTAATCTTGGCTACCAGGATCAAATCGGAGAGCAGTTCGGAGCCGACGGCTATGAGATAGACTATCATCCAAATCCCAGACCGTCGCATGAGGCTATGGGCGGGCAGCAATATGCTATAGGCGGGGCTAAAACGATAGATGGCGTGTATTATCCCTGCTTTGAGGACGAAGCCGAGCCGCTGCTTGAAGATTACGGCTGTTTGCATTTCAAATTCCCTATCATTCTCGGCGTATCAGAACCAAATTGGGACAAGTCTGAGCTTGCAGCCATGAAAGCCGCTGACCGGGAGAAGATTGAATTTGAGGGCAAGACCTACACAAAATACGAAGCCAAGCAAATACAGCGTAAACTCGAAACCGCGGCGCGGCATCAAAAGGACCGTGCTACAATAGCAAAAGCCGCGGGT
>JAQXGK010000034.1 GCA_029006345.1 Bacillota bacterium | reverse complement strand
CCTTCCTCTGTAAACGGAAGACGTTTGATTATATAAAAGCCGTTTGCCGTCTGAAGCGGTCTGCTTATCATTCCCTCGTCTAACTTTTTGACCACGGAATAGAATTCATCAGACATATCGCCCTCGGTAATGAAGTAACCGTTTTCATTCTTTTCCATATTAGCGTCGCAGCCGTATTCCAGTATAAGCTCCCAAAAGTCGCTGCCGGAGACGGCCTTTTCATATACCTCATTTGCCAGAGCGGCGGTTTGGTCGTAGGTAATTGTGCCTTCGCCGCTTGCATAATTGATAAGAATATGCATAGCGCAATAATAATTATCGTTGAGATAATCGCGGTATTCGGCATCTGTCCACGCATACTCGCCGGGTTCATTAAAATAATAATCGTACAGCTTATTTGACAGCACTCGGTTTTCCAGGGATTGTCGATAGAGCTCCTCGGTCATATAGCTCTGTTCGAGCTGTTCTGTAAACTGCTCGTCGCCGTATGTCTTTACAGCATCGTTTATCTGATTTTCAACTGCTGATTTGTCATCGGAATCAAGCGTCAGTCCATTATCGGCAGCGAGCTTCTTTACTGCGTACATATCCCTTATATAGCTCTCTGTTTCGGTTTTGACAAGCTCTGCCTTACCGGCATTGTTATCCCAGTAGCTTTCATCGCCGTAGTCGTAGCTTTCTTTAACATTAAGATAATAATAACGGTATTCGTCAAACGACACCTGATCGCCGTTAATTATCATGACATATTCCGGAGTTATCTTGTTGCCGTCTGCTTCAATATACCCGCTTGCCGCCTTTGAGGAGCATGAGGCGAGTGACATTATCACTCCGGCGGAAACTGTAAGCGCTGCAAACTTTTTGATTTTACTTTTCATAGTATCGCTGCCTTTCGGTATTATATATTTAATATAGCCCGCAAATGTGTTGATTTAATGAAAAACAAGCAAAAGGCCTATTCAATATTGTCAAAAAGACCGCTGAAATCAAATGTCGCCAGGTAATCCTTAGGAGTCTCGGCGCGTCGGATCATTTCGACTTGTCCGTTTTCACGCAACAAAAGTTCGGCGCTTCTCAGCTTAGCGTTATAATTATATCCCATTGAGAAGCCGTGCGCTCCCGCGTCGTGTATGAACAAAATGTCACCGATATCGATTTTAGGCAGCATTCTGTCTACTGCAAATTTATCGTTGTTTTCACACAAACCGCCGGTTATATCATATTTTTCGGTGCAGGGCATATCAAGCTTTCCCAGAACTGAAATATGATGATATGCGCCGTACATGGCGGGTCTCATAAGATTTGCGGCGCAGGCGTCGGTACCGATATAATGCTTATAGGTAACCTTATCGTGTATTACTGTAGTTACAAGAGCGCCGTACGGTCCGAGCATAAAACGTCCGAGCTCGGTAAATATCGCAACATCGTCCATTCCCGCCGAAGTAAGGATATCCTCATAGGCAAGACGCACTCCCTCGCCGATAGCATAAATATCGTTGCCCTTTTCATTCGGTAGGTATGGTATTCCGATTCCGCCCGAAAGATTGATAAAGTCGATTTTTATATCAAGCTTTTCTTTAAGCTCAACAGCAAGTGAAAACAGAATTTTTGCAAGCGTGGGGTAGTATTCGTCGGTTTGCGTATTGCTCGCAAGAAAGGAATGAAGACCGAAGCTTTCAACACCCAGCTCCTTGAGCTTTTTGAAACCGTCAAACAGCTGTTCTTTGGTAAAGCCGTATTTTGACTCGCTGGGGTTGTCCATAATACTGTTGGCTATTTTGAAAAGTCCGCCGGGATTGAAACGGCAGGACATTCTGCGAGGCAGCTTAAAGAGCTTGGCCGCGAAATCAATATGCGTTATGTCGTCGAAATTGATAATTGCTCCGCAGTCATGAGCGAGGACAAAATCTTCAGCCGGAGTGTCATTTGACGAAAACATAATGTCGTCACCGGCAAAGCCGCAGGCGCGGGACATAAGCAGCTCGGTGTAAGAGGAACAGTCGACACCGCAGCCCTCCTCCTTCATTATCTTGAGAATATACGGATTCGGTGTTGCTTTTACTGCAAAATACTCGCGGTAACCCTTATTCCATGCAAAAGCCTTCTTAGTTGCACGTATATTATCTCTTATGGCTTTTTCGTCGTAAATATAGAAAGGCGTGGGGTAGGTTTTGCGTATATCTTCCGCCTGTTGTATAGTGATAAAGGGTTTCTTCATCTTATATACCTCTTAAACATCAATTACTTCAATTTTAACGCTTTTCGTCATAAAAGTCAAGGCAGTGTCATATATTGTCAGGTATCCTGGCTTAATTTAAGCGCGATAAGACAAAATTAATAAAATATCTATTTTATTTTCAGCCGCGATATGTTAAAATATAGGAAAATTCGGAATCTGAAAGGCAAAACACAAGAAATAACAACGGAGGTCGTTTATTGATAGTTGTAATTCCCGCATATCAACCGGACGACAGACTTGTTTCGGTAGTGAATGAGCTGCGAGATAGGACGAACTATTCTATTCTCGTGGTGAACGACGGCAGTTCGCCCGAATGCGACAAATATTTCAAAAGTATAAAAGGCAAATCCCTTGTTCTTCATCATCGCGCCAATTACGGCAAGGGCAGGGCACTTAAAACCGCCTTTTCCTTCATTAAGAATAATTATAAATCCGAGGACTACGTAATTACAGTTGACGCCGACGGTCAGCATAAAATAGACGACATAATATCGGTAGCCCAAAAGGCTAAGGAAATGCAAAACGCTCTTATACTCGGCGTACGTAATTTCTCCGATAAATGCGTTCCGAAAAAATCACGCTTCGGAAATAAGTTTACGCGGTTTATATTTACTGCTGCGAGCGGAATAAATGTGAGCGATACTCAAACCGGACTAAGGGCATTTCCCGCATCATGGATTCCCGAGATGCTGGATGTTTACGGAGACAAATACGAATATGAGATGAACACGCTGTTTTGGACGACAAAGGCAGGTCATCCTATAGTCGAGGTGCAAATTAAAACCATTTATTGCGAGAATAATGTTGCATCCCACTTCAGCCCGATACGCGACTCGCTGAGAATAATGTTCGTTATCGCAAAATTTATGATGTCGTCGATAACGGCTTTTCTGATAGACTACATTCTGTTCACGGTGTTCAGATATCTCACCGACGATCCCAGCTCTGCGGCAGCTATAGTAATAGCTACCTACGGAGCGCGCATTGTCAGCTCAACTATCAATTTTCTGATTAATAAGAACGCCGTATTTGAAAACAAATCACATTCCCGCGAGACTGTAATCAAGTTTTATATACTGGTTGTATGTATAATGATAGTTAATCCGTTTGTAACCATTCTGTACAAAATCTTCATACCTGCACAGATAGCGAAAATACTGACTGAGATAACTATTTTCCCAATTAATTATATGTGCCAGAGGAAATTTGTATTTGCGCCTGTGGGGAGGAGCAGTCTTGTGCGTCGGGTCAAGCATTTATTTAGCGATAAGCAAAATGATCATGACAGAAAAGCATAAAAGCAAAAGAGGTAAACATGTTCATTCTTGACAGAATCGAAGGTCAAACCGCCGTACTGGAAAATGAGAACCGTGAGATAATCGACGTCAGTATAAAAAGGCTCAGTCCAAAAGCCGTTATCGGCGGAGTGTATCATTATATCGACGGAAAGTACTGTTTGAATACCGGCGAAACCGACCAACGCAAAAAACGAATACATGAAAAGATGAAAAAGATTTTTAAGCAATGACGTATTGAAAAAGCAGAGGATTGTTCCTCTGCTTTTTATTGTATTGCTTCACGGTTTGACATATTTTTTATTCTGCGGGTGATAAACTGATTTACGTAACAAGACAAATTAAGAAAGGAACATAAAATGCGGTTTGTGAAGCGCTTTACAGACATATTGCTTTATATTAGTCTTGCCGTCGGTTTAATCGGAGTAGCTCTCTTTATTCTGCCGCATATGCTTGGGTGTGAAATCGAGCCTCACACAGATAAATCATTCGACGCAAGGGCAAGAAAGGGAAGCCTTGTATATTTTGAAAAATGTGATCCTGCCGGCATCAGTATAGGCGATATTGCGATTTTTGAAAAGGATAATGAAAAGACGATAGATTGCATAACCTATATTGATTACGAAACCAACCGTGTTTACGGTCTTTCGGTCAACGATTGCAAAGCGCAAACATTTCGCTTTGACGAGCTGAGCGGCAGACGGGTGACCAGCTTGGACGGGCTCGGCTATATATACTCGTATGCGTCAAGCAAAGACGGTATGACGGTAATTATATCGGTATTACTGTTTATTTTGGTTATCTCTGTTGCCGCCGACACGGTTTACGCTTTATATGAGAAGAGACGAAAACGAATTGCAGACAGAGCACAAGCAAAAGAGGGGTAAAAACCCCTCTTTTATTTTGCTTTTTTCCGACAATTGTGTTAAAATTCATAACAGTATAAATGAAAGGTCTAAAAAATGAACGGTTTGCAGGCAATAATAGATTCCGGTTCAAAAATCGTATTTTTCAGCGGTGCGGGCGTATCTACCGAAAGCGGAATCCCGGATTTTCGTTCGGCGGAGGGTTTATATCTTCAAGAACATGAAACATCCCCTGAAGAAATTCTCTCGCATGATTATTTCATGAAGCATCCGTCCAAGTTTTACAGATTTTATCTGGAGAAAATGATTTATGATAACGCAAAGCCCAATGAATGTCATTTGAAAATTGCAGAGCTTGAGAGGGCGGGACGTCTTTTGATGGTGGTTACACAAAACATTGACGGACTGCACAGCGCCGCAGGCAGTAAAAAAGTTGCCGAACTCCATGGCTCAATATACCGAAATCATTGCATTAAATGCGGAAAAGCCTACGGTCTTGACAAAATTAAGAAATCAAGTATAATCCCTATGTGCAGCTGCGGAGGCATTATCAAGCCCGATGTGGTACTGTACGGCGAACCTCTTGACAGCACGACGGTGCAAAGCGCTGCGACTGCCATTTCACAAGCAGATACGCTTATAGTGGCGGGAACCTCCCTTACCGTATATCCGGCAGCCGGACTTATCAAATATTTTCGCGGACGTAACCTTGTCATCATTAACAGGTATATAACAAGCGCCGATAACCTTGCCGATTTGG
>JAQXGK010000033.1 GCA_029006345.1 Bacillota bacterium | reverse complement strand
TGGAAATAGTATTGCTGACCGCGCTGGGCGTAGGCGGAGCTACGGTCATAGGCTCGCTAATAGGCTTCGCTTTCAAAAAACTGTCGCATAAGTTTTCGGATATTATCTTGTCCTTCGCCGCGGGGGTTATGCTCTCGGCAGCGGTTCTCGGGCTTATTCTTCCCTCGCTGGAATACGGCGGAAAATACTCGGTGATTATCACCATCGCCGGCATTTTCGCAGGCGCCCTCTGTTTGAATTTTATTGACAAGCTTGTGCCTCACATACATAAGCTTATCGGTCCCGATTCGGAGGAGCACCGAGCCTCCGATTTGAGCAGGGTCATTTTGTTTGTAACGGCGATTGCGATACACAACCTGCCGGAAGGCATAGCGGCAGGCGTCGGCTTCGGCTCGGACGACGCCACACAGGCGATAATTATTGCAGGCGGCATAGCGCTCCAGAATATCCCCGAGGGAATGGTTATAATAGGCCCGATGCTTGCTGCCGGAGTTTCGCCGCGCAAGACGTTCATTTGCGCTTTGTTTACGGGGCTGGTCGAGGTAGTCGGAACGCTGTTTGGGTATTTTGCCGTCAGCATATCTTCCGCTATTCTGCCTTTTGCGCTCGCGTTTGCAGGCGGCACCATGCTTTATGTTATCAGCGACGAAATGATACCCGAAACCCACGCACACGGAAGCGAAAGAGGCGCTACCTATTCCTTACTGGCAGGCTTTAGCGTTATGCTTATTACAGATGTATTGCTCGGATAAATCCGGCGGTATTTCAGCAGACCAATATAAAGAGAAACGGCTGTCATGCCGTGATAAGCCGTGCGAATCTTGATTTCTTAGACGGTTTGTGGTATGCTGTTGCTAACTGAAAGCAATGCCTATGGCTTATCATAACAGCAAGGAGGATTCGGCATGCATCTGCAGGAGTCCGGCGAGATGTATCTTGAGTCGATATATGTTCTGTCGGAAAAGAACAAACCTGTACGTTCGATAGATGTAGGTGAATATTTAGGGTATTCCAAGCCCAGCGTCAGCCGTGCCGTCGGTATTCTGAAAAAAGGCGGTTATGTCGTTGCTGACAAGGACGGCTATCTCTCTCTTACCGACTCCGGTCTGGAAATTGCAAAGAAAATTTACGAGAGGCATACCACACTTACGGAATTTTTGATCCGGCTCGGCGTCAGCAGGGACGCGGCCGTTGAAGACGCCTGCAAAATGGAGCATGACATCAGCGACGAAACCTTCGAAGCGCTCAAGCGTCATGCGGGCAAGTACGCCGGCAAATAACCGGCACGCATGAAGAAAAGCATTACAATAAGATTTGGCTTCCTGTAAAGCAGAAATCATAAGTATCCCACCGATATCTCCGCGAAAAGACAGACCGCCTGTTTTGATGCAGGCGGTCTGTTTGTCTTCATTGCCGCTACAGGTGGATTGCCTTATAATGAAATCAGAGTATGCCAAAGCCATTGAGAAAGGTGCCGTTTTGTATTGTAGCTGACAAGATAATATTCGAAAGTCAGCAAACCAATGAATGGTACAAGCATTTTGACGACTTTGCATCGTTGCTTGACCATCCGAAATCGTTTGTACGAAATCGTGTCCTGTATATTCTTGCGGCAAATGCACGGTGGGACAGCCAAAACCGTTTTGATGCAATCATATCTGATTTTCTCACCCATGTCACGGATGAAAAACCGATTACAGCAAGACAATGCATTAAAGCCTTAGTGCAGGTGGGCTTGGCAAAGCCGCAGTGTATTCCGGAAATACTGTAGTGCCGATTTATCAAAGTACAAAGACAGCATGCGTCCGTTGATTGAGAGGGATATGACAGAAACAAAAGTTGAGTTACTGAAACTATTGAATACCGACTTGTAAAGAGAAAGGGGCTTACAGCAACAGCAAGTTGCTTGCTATTGAACTTTTTTTGTTATGGTTATATTGATACAGATTAAATTTATATGCTATACTGATTGTACAGTATCAAAACGAGGAGCGTAATCGCTATGGCAATCGGTGAGAGAAGCGTCCGGCTATGTGAAAGTTCCGTCCCGGCAGCTCAGCGATGCGCCGGCGGAGGCGTTCAAGGACCTGCTGAAAGATAGGTGATAATATATGTCGTTTAGTAAAACAATTCAAATGTTCATATTTGACGGAAATCCAAACGGACGTATTATGTGCGAACTCTCAAACTGGAACGGCCGTGTATATAAGATTTCAAGAAACGAGTTGTCTGAATTTTCACAAAGAGATGATTCGGAAAATACAGGAGTATACTTCCTCTTTGGGAAAAATGAGGAGAATAATGATACTGTTTACATTGGTGAAGCCGAAAGAATGTTCTCAAGGCTTAAACAGCATTTAAAGGACTCAAAATATTGGAACGATTGCATCGCAGTTATCAGCAAAGATAATTTACTTAACAAGGCACATGCTAAATATCTTGAAAACAAGTTCTATTTGTTGGCCCAAAATGCCGGTAGATCTATT
>JAQXGK010000032.1 GCA_029006345.1 Bacillota bacterium | reverse complement strand
GATATTGTTAAGCTTCACCGCGATTTGCTGGTCATTAGATGCGTTCCGTCATGCGACGGTTACCTCGACTGTTATGACAACGAAATAGAACGCCTGAAGAATGTAGCCGAGCAGCTAAGCGACGCCGAAATATACCATAACATAGTAACGCTTGAAAATCTGCTTGCGGGTTATGACAGAATTTCGGGCAGCAAGCGCGCCTCGTGCGAGATAGCATTTCTCAAGCTTTGCGACAGGCGGCTTGACTCTTCGGCGGAGGCGCTTACTGCAAGGGTAAGCGAGCTGGAGCGCAGAATTTCTCAGGGTTATACACCCGTAAACCGTCAGGAAACGGCTAAAAGCGCTCCGGCGGTTACTGATAACGGGACACCTGCCGTTACTGCCGAAGTTTCAAAGATACAAGCAGAAACGGAAACAGATACCTCGGATAGTGCCGATACGGCGGGAAGCGATGCACGCTTTGACAGACTGAAGATTGCTCTGGGAGAAGCAAATCCTATATTTAAATCGTTTTTGAGCGAAATGAGCTTCAGGATGAACGGCAGCGAATGTGTTGTCAGTGTAACCGGAATGGCAAAGAACATCTTATCATCGGGTCAGTTTTTTGTATCAATAGAGTCGAAAATCAAAGAGATTATTCCGGAGGCCGCAAGCATTCGCATAGTCAGTGCAGATGTTAAGTCCGAAGCCGGCGACGATTCGCTTGCGGGACTTTGATATTCGTTTTATTACGGAAAAAGAAAGGTAAGGTTAAGGTATGAAAGCAAGATTACCGGAGGGCATGGGCAAGGGCCCGGGAAATATGAACGCTATGTTGCGTCAGGCTCAGAAGATGCAGGAGGATATGGCCGCTCTTCAGGAGGAACTCAATGCACGGGAATACGACATTGCCGCAGGCGGCGGTGTCTGCAGGATCAAGATAGACGGCACCAAGAAGATCAAGTCTATCGAGCTTGATCCGGAGATAGTGGATGCCGACGATATAGAAACGCTCCAGGACATTCTTGTTGCCGGAGTAAATGAGGCTATAACCAAGGTTGAGCAAACCAACAGCGAGGAAATGGAAAAGATAACCGGAAGTATCCCGGGAATTCCCGGTTTGTTCTGATGAGCGAATTTATAGCGCCGCTTGAGCGGCTTATAGACAAATTCCGCTCGCTTCCGGGCGTCGGATATAAAACAGCAGTCAGAATGGCATTCAGCGTTTTAGACATGAATGCCGAGGACGCGCTTGATTTTGCCGATGCGATTGCCGAGGCAAAAAAGGTTATAGTTCACTGTAAAATATGCCAGAATATCAGCGACAGCGAGATATGTCCTGTTTGTATGGACGAGTCGCGCGACCGCTCGGTGATATGCGTCGTCGAAAGCTCCAAGGAGGTTGCCGCGATTGAAAGAATACGCGAGTATAACGGTCTGTTTCATGTGCTTGGGGGGCTTATTTCTCCGATAGACGGTATAGGACCTGAGCGCCTTAAGATAAAGGAGCTTATATCTCGGCTGGGCGACGATACCGTAAAAGAGGTCATAGTAGCTACAAATCCGAGCGTAGAAGGCGAAGCTACGGCCATGTATCTCAGCAAGCTTATCCGACCGCTCGGTATCAAGACGACCCGTTTGGCCTACGGCCTTCCTGCCGGCGGTGAGCTTGAATATGCCGACGACGTGACTCTTTTCCGTGCTCTTGAGGGCAGAAGGGAAATCTGACGGAGTGTTGATATATGAAAAACGGTAACGGACATATTATCGGTGCAAATTATCTGAGATATACCGAGTTTTCACTGTGGCGCTTTTTGGCGGCCAAGCTTTCGTTGTTTACTATCAGCTTCGTTTTGTTTAACTATTATTATGTCGGCGAGTCCGCGACCCTGCGTAAGCTTTCGCTTTTTATCTCCTGCGGGATACTGTTTGTTCCTGTTCTGCTGCTTTTGATTAAGAGCATATTGTCAAAGCGCTTCTTGAATGATTATGTGATACTTTCCGCTATGACGTCCATGCTGGTGCTTTTTGACTACAATAAAGAAGCATATTATCTTTTGATATTCTTTTCTCTTATTGACATGATTTTTTATGCTGTCAAGCGTTGTTCGGATTGTGATATTGAGAAAATTGTCAGTTTTAATAGCGATTCCTATCGAACGGAGAGCGCAGACGCCGCAAAGGCGGGAGCTTTTATCTATCTGTCTGCAGGCGAGATTTGTCCTGTCGAAGCACAGGTGTGCGACGGCAGGCTGAGGTGCTGTAATTCATATACAGGTGAGTTTTTTGACGCCGGCAAAGGGGACCGCCTGGTGTCCAACACAAAAATCATTGCAGGCAACGCTGTTGTAAAGACGCTGTGCGATGTGGAGGACAGCTATTTTATCAGGTCTCAGCAGGCTGCCGGCGCTTTTGAAAATGATAGGAAAAAGCTAAATACAAATGAGTTTATTTCCATGATTCTACAGGGCGTAACGCTTTTGATGATTGTTATGCTCTCTCTTATGAGAAATTCTCTCGGCGACGAAAAAGCGGTTTTGGTATTCATTACGGTGATAGTCGGATTCTTTTCTTTTTCCTCATTCTCTACTGTTGCTTTTGACGTTGCATATAAACGCTTTTCAAAATATCTTTCAACTAAGGGAGTATCTGTACGAAGCAGAGATGAGATAGATTTGCTGGCTGTCTGCAGAAATCCGTATGAGGATTTTCCGCCCGAGGAGCAGCTAGACGATCACGGCAAAAAAGTCTTGCAGAATAGGGTTGACGGAATACTGAGAATACTCAATTCCAATATTAAAATTGCTCCGGATGCCGCTTTTGACAGGGCTTCTTCCGAAAAAGCCGAGCTTTCCCTTGTAAGCAGCAGTGCGGACGGTGTTTTTAAGGCCGTAAATTCCTGCAGACGCTTCAAAAGGCGCATGGCGATTATCAGTCTTATAAAAGCAGTTTCTTCTGTAGCGGCGATTGTAATGTTTTTCAGCACTGCGGATTTTGCCGCATTTTATTTAATTATTCTCGCCGGGTATCTTGCAATGGCTGTTTATGCTGATAATATACGCTGAATAATATGTAAAGCGGCTTGTTATTCAAGCCGCTTTTGTTACTGGTCCTTTTCGAGTAGGTTTTCTCTTGACCTGAAGAGCAGGGAAATGCACCAGAGCGCGCTCAGGCCAACGATTGTGTAAATGATTCTTGCTACAACCGAGCCGGAACCGCCGCATATCCACGCAACGAGGTCAAATTTGAATAGACCGACAAGGCCCCAGTTAATACCGCCGATGATCGACAATATCAAAGCGATTCTGTCTAACATAAATCACCTGTCCTTGTTAGATTTGGACATATAATAATAGCGGTTATAATATATCCGAGTATATTATAACCGCTATATTTGGGTTTATTCCTATTTTTACGAAATGCTTGTGGTCTGACCTGTCGCATCCGATGATTGGTTGGGGGATGTTGTTTCAGGAAGCAGCAGAGTGTCATTTGCATTTAACGTATATTGCGGATCGTAAGTGACGGAAATCGAACCGAGCGTTGTATTCACCTTTACCGTATCGGTTGTCGATCTTAGGTGCTTGATACTCTTTTCACTTAATGTGACGCCGTTTGCGGTAATACTGCCTCTGCCGGGCTCGAGCATTATGCCGTATTCGTCGAGTGAGCCGGAAACAGTGAGATCGACCGAGCCTATGTCTGTTTTCAGTATGGCCACGCCGCAGTTTACATCGGCTTTAATATCTCCGAGAATGGTTTTAATATTGCATTTTTGATATTTGTTGTTGGTAAAATCCACATTCAGCTTATTGCCGTCGATTCTGATTTCGGAATTAGCCGAAGAGTCGGTTACCGTAACCTTGCCGTATTTATCGCTGATTTGGATTTTGCCGGCGGTAAGACCGTCTATGCTGACGGTACCGATGATAGAAGATATGTTCGCCGAGACCAAATCCGGGATTTGCTCCGGATTTAAGTGCAGAATGATGCTGCGGCTTGATTTTGCAGTATTAAGAAGAAATATTTGTCTGAGGCCGGCGAAGCCGAGATTTTCCGAATTAACCTCGAAGCCCATAAATGAGACGGGGTATTTCTCACTTATTACAAGAATATCGCCGTCAATACAGCAGTTAAGGTTATTAATATCGACATTATTGAATTCGATAAATGAGTCTGTATCGGTAGATACTATTTCAATGCTTCCGACCAGTGAAGAAATATCTATCGCCGTAAATATCGGGTAGCTGTCGTCGGACAAGTGATTCTTTGTGGCGTTTTCGCTGTTATCAAGAATTTCGGTTATCGTTTGAGTGAAAGTCCTGTAGTCATTTTCAGTCAGAGAGCTTGAATACAGGTTAATATCCTGTGCGGCGCAGACTATCCAGCTTACCACGGTTACAACCAAGCCGAGTATAAATATAACCAGTGCTGACTTAAGCATGGATTTTGCAGTAGGCTTGAGCTTGCCGACAGCTTTTTCGTCTGTTTCTATAGACGACGGATCGTTATTATTATGGTTTCTTTTCATTATGATATGCGGCGATTAGCGCCGTTCCTTCCTTTGAATTATCAATTTAATTTATTTTTGCTTATTTGAACCGAGAATAAAGCTTTTGATTTTTCTAAGGACAGATTTGAATTTAACTGTGATGAAGCGGGAAACCGATGCAACCACACCGAAGATCAGCTGATAGCTTATGGCGAGTACCGCAATGGCTGCCGCAAATGCGATGGTTGAAAGGCCTATTTCAAGTATGCCGAGCGGTATCTGCTTAAACAGCGTTACTATGGCGTTAACCAGTCCCACAACGCCCAAAGCAATAAAAGCGACAGCTATAAGCACGACGGCAAGTATTACGGCGCCGAGAACGGCATATGCGGCTGCATATATAATGAGCGCGACACTCAGCATTATCAGTACAATCGGCAAAGAAACAAGCAGAAGAAGTATAAATATAAAGGGAGCTGCGCCTCGGCTGACATTAAGACGTTTGATTATTATTGCAAAAATGCTTTCGTTTTCTTCAATATTAATTACCTGCTGTCCGTCATACTCCTCGTAGTCATCCTCTTCAATGTACGGATTACATCCTGTTTGTTCGGCCTCCGGCGACGGAACAAACTCCTCCGACGGAGTCTCGACAGGATTAGTCGGTGTTAAGTCATCAAGCACTATCGGTCCGCCGCCGGCGCGCGGACGTGACTTATCGGAAAAAGTTTTTGTTTTGATATCAGACGAGTTGTCCTCGATGATAATATCTTTTTCGTTTATATATTCTTTTGCACTGCCGACGAAGCCTTCCTCCGAAAGAATAGCTTTCAAATCTGCTGTTGCGTTAAGCGAGGGAAGCTCGCTCTGGGAGGTACCGGCTATCTCGGTAATTTCGTGCTCGCGCTCGTATTTTTGCACAATGCTGTCGATTGAGCCGAAGCTTTCAAGCAGTTTTTCCTCCTCGGCTGCGGACCGCGCATTGAATAATTGCTCCTCATATGAAGACAGAATACTTTGTTTTTCGCTTGTTGGCAAAAAGTCGAGTCTGCGCTTCAGTTCGTCCAGAAACATATTTCCGGTCAAATTATTCACCTCATAAGTCAGTTGTTAATATGGATACTAATTTAATTATGACACATAAATCAGAAAAAGGCAATAAAAACACCATAAAAATACAATATACAAATATAGGGTTGATTTTTGTTGATATTATCATATGAGTTCGGGTTAAGCTTCAATTGACAATGAATTGATTTTGATATAGAATTATATATGTGGACTTGTGTGTCTCACAGGGAGGTACAGTGCATATATGAAAAAATTTGATGTTGTGATAATCGGCGGCGGCATCGGAGGACTGATGGCTGCCCACAGAATTGCAAACAGTGATAAAAGCGCAAGTGTGGTTATTCTCGAGCAGGGAAAACCTATCGAAAAGCGCGTATGCCCTATAGTAGCAAAAAAATCTTCTAAATGCGTCAAGTGCGATGCGTGCGCTATAATGGAGGGCATGGCAGGCGCCGGAGCCTTCTCGGACGGGAAGTACATCATTTCTACCGAGTACGGCGGATGGCTTACCGAGTTTTTGCCTGAGAAGACGGTTATAGATTACATCGAGCAGGCCGATAAGATTCTTGTCGAGTCGGGAGCCACGACGGAGAGGTATAAACCGAGCGATGAGCTCAAGCGCAAATGTTTGAAATACGACCTTCACATGAACCAGGCGGAGGTTAAGCATCTCGGCACCGATTACAATCAGAAGACCATGAAAAACCTTATCGATAATTTACCGGATAACGTCGAGATTCATACCGGCACCAAGGTGGTAGATGTTGATAAGGAAGGGCATATAGTAAAGACTGTCAGCGCAGACGGCGAGGGTGAATACGAGGGTAAATATATTATATTTGCTGTCGGAAGAGTCGGAAGCGGAATGTTCAGTCAGTGGTGCGAGCGCAACGGAATCGAGCTTCAGAACAATCAGGTTGATATCGGTGTTCGAGTCGAACTGCCGCGCTTGATATGGGAGGATTTTTCCAACCAGGTTTACGAGCCCAAAATATGGTATCGCTCGCAAAAGTACGGCGATGTTACCCGTATGTTCTGCTTTAATGTCGGAGGGAATGTCGTTACAGAGAATACTAACGGTATCCTTTCGGTAAACGGTCATTCGTATGCCGACCCCGCGAGAAGAACTCAGAACTCAAACTTCGCTCTGCTTGCGACTATGAAGTTTACCGAGCCTTTCAAGAATCCCATCGAGTATGCCCGCAGAGTTGCCGGGCTTGCCAACCTTTTGAGCGGTGACAGCATACTCGTTCAAAGATTCGGCGATCTTGTTAACGGCAGAAGAAGCGATGAGAAGCGAATGCTGGCTTCTACAACCCGTCCTACGCTCAATGCGGTGCCGGGAGATCTGAGCCTTTGCCTTCCGAAACGTCAGCTTGATAATATCATCGAAACCCTGTATGCTCTCGACAAAATCGCCCCGGGAACAGCAAATTACGACACATTGCTGTACGGCGTAGAGTGCAAGTATTATTCTGCACGCCCGGAAAATGAAGATTTTGAGATAAAGGGCTGTAAAAATATATACGCTATCGGCGACGGCGCCGGAATAACGCGCAGTCTTTCGCAGGCGGCGGCAAACGGCCTGTATATCGGCGACAAGATATTAAAGCTCGGTTAATGATTGCGCACCTGCGGTGAGATTGGCACCTGTTTGCAAACGGCCCTGCCGTTTCGGCGCAAAAAATTATTGTTGTCAGCAGTAAAAAAGCGGATATGAATCAAAAGATTCATATCCGCTTTTGCTTGTAAATACTTGTAAATATTTATACGGTGTGTATCTTCTTGTCCGCGTCGGCATTGTCTATATCAATACCGTATTTTGCCGCTTTTCTTGCTTCAAAGAATTTAACGGCAACCTGCTCGAATAAAGCGTAGGAAAGGACATCCTCTTCCTGCTCGATATACGGCTTGCATTCCTCGCGGAGCTTGTCAAGCTCGGGCTTGAGAGCATCGGCGGGGCGGCCTGTGATCCGGGGCTCGTCGCCGATGATTTGTTTTACAAATTCCGGCTTGATATCCATGGGAGCTTTGCCGTATTCGCCCTTGATAAGTCCCTTGAATTCCTTTGTCACCATTTTATAACGCTGACCGTTCAAAACGTTGAGAACCGCCTGTGTTCCGACTATCTGTGAGCTCGGAGTTACAAGCGGAGGATAGCCGGCGTCCGCACGGACTCTCGGTACTTCCTCAAGAACTTCTGTCAGTTTATCTGAGCTGCCTGCCTGCTTGAGCTGTGAAATAAGGTTGGAAAGCATTCCGCCGGGAACCTGATACAGCAGAGCATTGACATTGACCTTGAGCACATTCGGGTCGAGCAGACCTGAGGCGATGTATTTCTCGCGAAGGGGAGTGAAGTATTTTGAAATTACGTCGAGCTTTTCAAGTGAAAGTCCCGTGTCGTATTCAGTGCCCTGAAGAGCCGCGACAATCGGTTCTGTGGGCGGCTGGCTGGTACCCATGGCAAACGACGAGATGGCGCAGTCGATTATATCGACGCCTGCTTCAACAGCCTTGAGCGCCGTCATGGAAGCGAGTCCGGAGGTATAGTGGGTATGGAGCTCTATCGGAACCTTTACGGTTTCCTTGAGCGCCTTTACGAGATCATATGCGTCATACGGCTTGAGAAGACCAGCCATATCTTTGATGCAGATTGAATCCGCACCCATCTCTTCAAGCTCGCGCGCAAAGTTTGTGAAGTATTCGAGCGTATAAACGGGACCTGTCGTATAGCTGAAGGCTGCCTGAACATGTCCTTTTTCCTTTTTAGCCGCATCAATTGCAACCTTGAGATTGCGTTTGTCGTTAAGCGCGTCAAAGATACGGATAATGTCGATGCCGTTTGCTATTGAACGCTGGACAAAGTACTCTACTACATCATCGGCATAATGACGGTATCCGAGAATGTTCTGGCCTCTGAAAAGCATCTGAAGCTTAGTGTTTTTAACCTTATCGCGAATTTTGCGGAGTCTCTCCCAGGGATCCTCATTTAAGAATCTCAGGCATGCGTCGAATGTGGCACCGCCCCAGCATTCGAGCGCGTTATATCCTACTTCGTCGAGCGCAGGGAGGATGGGAAGCATTTCTTCAGTCGTCATTCTTGTTGCGATGAGCGACTGATGGGAGTCACGAAGTACGGTTTCTGTAATTTTAACGCCCATTTTGTTCTCCTTAAATAAATTATAATAGATAGATTTCCGGTTTATCCGGTGCAAGCATTAGTGACTGAACAGAGTAATAAATACTCCGGCGGCTACGGCAGAGCCGATAACACCCGCAACATTCGGACCCATGGCATGCATGAGCAGGAAGTTGGTCGGATTTTCCTGACTGCCGACCTTTTGCGCTACACGGGCCGCCATCGGAACAGCGGAAACACCGGCAGAGCCGATAAGCGGGTTGACCTTACCGTGGGTAAGGAAGCACATAAGCTTGCCGAAAAGCACGCCGCCGAGGGTGGCAAACGCAAACGCAGCGAGACCGAGGCAGACGATATACAGCGTCTTGGCGCTCAGGAATGTATTTGCATTTGCAGTAGCGCCTACCGAGACGCCCAGCAGAATGGTTACAATATTCATAAGCTCGTTTTGAGCTGCTTTTGAGATTCTGTCGACAACACCGCTGACACGGAACAGGTTTCCGAGCATCAGCATGCCGATGAGCGGCGCACAGTCGGGAATAAGCAGGCAGACAACGAGAGTTACTATGACAGGGAAGAGAATCTGCTCGGTTTTAGATACCGTGCGGAGAGTCTTCATTTCTATAGCTCGCTCTTTCTTTGTCGTACACAGCTTCATGATAGGCGGCTGAATAAAAGGCACAAGCGCCATATATGAGTAAGCCGCGATGGCTATGGGGCCTAGCAGAGCCGGAGCGAGAGTTTTTGTTACGAATATCGCCGTGGGGCCGTCGGCACCGCCGATGATACCGATGGAAGCAGCCTCAAGCGCGTTAAAGCCGAGCAGTATAGCGCCTGTGAATGCGGCGAAAACTCCGAATTGGGCTGCAGCGCCGAGGAAGAGTGATTTCGGGTTGGAAATCAGGGGAGAGAAGTCGGTCATCGCGCCTATTCCGAGGAATATGAGCGGCGGATATATACCGAGCTTGACGCCCAGATACAGGAAGTCGAGCAGATTGCCCTCCTGAACTATCTGCACTATATCAATCGGGCTGCCGTCCGAGTGGATGAAGAAGTCCATATGAATTAAACCTGCTCCGGGAAGATTTGCAAGCAGTATGCCGAAGGTTATCGGTAAAAGAAGCAGCGGTTCGAATTTCTTGACTATAGCAAGATAAAAAAGAACTGCGACAATGACATACATAATCAAGGTCTTTATTGCTGCTTCCGGAGAGCCGAACAGCTTGGCGATACCCGTGCCTGCAAGGAAGCTTTCGATTTGTTCTAACATATCTTTGACCTTTTATCTCCGTACAACAGAGACAATCCTTTACATACTATTGATTATGCTACTACAAAGAGCAGATCGCCGGAGTTGACAGACGCGCCCTTTGTTGTATTGATGCTTGCAATCTTTCCGTCAATCGGAGAAACGATTTCGTTTTCCATTTTCATGGCTTCAAGTATGCAAAGAACCTGGCCCTTGGTTACGCTGGCGCCGTTTGCAACCTTGATGTCGAGTATGGTGCCGGGTATGGGCGAGTTGACCGGTGTGCCGTCGGCAGGAGCAGCTGCGGGCGCTGCCTGGGGAGCAGGCGCGGATGCAGCCTTGGGAGCTGCTGCCGGAGCGGCCTTGGGTGCCGCTGCGGGTGTGCTCGAAGCACCTGTTTCCTCAACGGAAACTTCATATGTCTTGCCGTTAACGGTTATGGAATATGTTTTCATGGTTTTTTCCTGATTCCGGCTTACAGCCGGAAAATACCTTTCTTTTGAAAATGTTATTTTCTCTTAAATGAAACCACTCTGAAGGAATCTGAACTTGCGCCGGTATAAGCCGCCACTGCCGCCGCAATTACCGCTACAAGCTCGGAATCGTCGCTCTTGAGTTCAACCTTTTCCTTGATAGGCTCTATCGCTTTGGGCTCGGCCTTGGGTTCCTCTGCCTTTTTCGGACGGTCAAAAATAAAGCCGAGTATTTTCAAAACGATAAAAAGAATAGAAAATACAGTGCCAAGACCGAACAGGGTAACCTTGCCGCCGAAGGCGAGCTTTTCAAGGAAGGAGGCACTCTCTGCAATTTCCCACATGATGAGACTCCTCCTTATTTATTCAGCATATATACGGCCGATATCAAACGCTGACGCGCTTCCTCCGGTCGGATAATATCATCTATAAGTCCGCAGGAGGCGGCTGCAACGGGAGAAGTGTTGTCTTGTCTCCACTTTGCTATAAGCTCATTTCTTCCGCTTATCGCATCCTTTACATCCGCGAACTTATCATTCCAGAGGAACGACACTCCGGTTTCCGGTGACAGAATGCTGATTTCGGCATAGGGAAGGGCAAAAACGACATCTGCGCCAAGCTCCTTGGAGGCAAGCGCCGTAAAGGCACTGCCGTATGCTTTGCCGACTACAAGAGTGATTACCGGTGCTTCGCAGAGCGAATATGCGAGGGCAAGCTCGCTTGCCGGAGTTATAAGGTTGCCGTTTGCTTCGTTTTCAGCGTCAAAGCCCTCGGTGTTTATAAGATTTATTACCGTGATGTCGAACAGATTGCAGAAGTCAACCATTCTGGCAGCCTTCTTGCAGGCATTTGCCGTAAGCTTGCCGCCGGAAACCGTCGGGTCGTTGGCTATAAATCCGCAGGACTGGCCGCCGAGTGTGATAAAGCCGGTTTTGAGCTCGGGCGCGAAGTCTGAATAAAGCTCAAAGACATCGCCGGAATCGGCGAGATCGGCAATCACGCTTGCCGCGTCAAAGGCAATGCTTGTGTCCGCACTTGAGAAGCAGGCGGTCTTGCGATTTACATCGTCTGACTGGTCGTAGTTCGGAGCGCCGTCTTCGTTATTAGAGGGAAGCAAAGAGAGAAGCTTCTTTGCCGAAAAAATCGCCTGGTCTTCGTTTGAGCAGGTGATAGCCGATATTCCGTTTGCTGCGGTATCGTACGCTGTTGAAAAGTCTTCTCTTGCTTTATTGAGCGATTTGATTTTAGCGGGTGAGTTTAGAAACATGCTCGAGTTATTTTCGCAGGCGATAATAAAGTCGCAGTTGCCGGCAAAAAGAGCGAGAGCACCGCTGCATACGCCGCAAACAACGGCAATCTGAGGGATTACTCCGCTGGACTCGGCGGCTTTTTTAATAACTTTGCCGTAGCTTGCAAACAGGGAGACATCCTCCTCAAGCTTGGCACCGTTTGAATCCAGCATTGCTATAATCGGCGAACCCTTCTTAACGGCAAGCTCGTAAAGGGAGCAAATCTTTTTTGCCGCCGCCTCTCCAAAGGCACCCAATTCCTGTGAAAATTCCTGTGAAAATGCAAATACAAGTCTGCCGTCTACGGCGCCGTATCCCGCTACAATTCTATCACTGTCGGCGGGGTTGCCGGCTGTACGGCTGTTGAATGCTCCTATCTCCGTGAATGACTGCTCGTCGAAAAGTGCTTCGAGTCTTGCTCTCGCGGTCAGCTTGCCTGATTTTGAAAGCTCGGCTCGCATCTTCTTTTCGTTCGCAGCAACAGCTTCAAATAGCGCGTCAACAGAGGCTTGCTTTTTTTGTGTTTGCATACTGTTGTCTACCTCCAACTTAAATAAATACTATCAAAACAAGGGTATTCAGAAAGGAAAGTTTGATAAAAACACCCCTTTCTCCCCATTTTAACGATTACAACTATAATATCACAACGAGCATATAAATTCAACATGTTGTCGCATATTTTTTACTAAAAAACATTTTGTTCGGAATATAGGTTACTATTGAAAAGAAAGCAGATAAATGGTAGAATATCAATATATATTATTTTGAAAGAGAGCGGCTGTCGTATGGACACGTTGAAAGAGAAAATTAACGGCGATTTGCGGCTGTTTTACAATAATACCGTAGTCAATTGGCATGAGCACGTATGGGAAAACCCCATAGGCGAGTGCTTCCGAAGCGACCTTGACCGGCTTGTGCGCGGAGCCCGCAAATACGGCATGGATATACTGGTTTGCTCCACGCCGGAGACCGGCGACCCGCATTGCCCGCTAGAGACTATGCGCCGCAAGAACGATATACTTTTCGGTGAAATGCAGCGTTACCCTGAGCTAATCCGAGGCTTGTGCTTTGTCAATCCCGGAGCTGACGGCTGTCTTGATGAGATCGAACGCTGTATTCGCCGGCTCGGTATGGTTGGAATAAAGATGTACCATCAGTATTTTATCGACGATGAGGTGCAGTACCCGGTTATGGAAAAGTGTATTGAGCTCGACATACCGGTGTTGGTACATGCCGGAAAGCTGACCTTTCAGCCCGAGAGTCAGCCCAGAATTTCATCCGGCGAGCATTTCGCCGCTATAGCGCACCGTTATCCGGAGCTGAACATCATTATGGCGCATCTTACGGGCGGTGGAGACTGGGACTGGCAGCTCAAGCCGATCGTGCCTTATAAAAATATAATGATAGATATAAGCGGAAGCGTAATTGATTCGCATTGTATAGAGAAGGCCGTGTCTCTTCTCGGAGCCGAACGCATCCTGTTCGGGACAGACGGTTCGGTTTGCTCGGGTGTAGGCAAGCTGCTTGCGGCAAAAATCTCTGACGAAGATAAAAAGACCATATTGAGCGGAAAACGCTATATGCGCTTTTTGACGAGGGGGCGGGACAGGTAAAATGCTGTTTGACTTATCTACTTACATCGGCCACTGGCCTTTTCGTAAAATCGAAATATCGACGCTTGATGAGCTTTCCTGCGAGCTCAGTGATAATCTGACTGATTGTGCGGCAGTTACAAATCTGAATTCCGTATTTTACCGCGATTGCATGGAGGGCAATATCGAGCTGACAGAAAGCTTGGGCTCGTACGTCGGCAGAGTTGAGTTTTATCCCTTTGCCGTGATCAATCCGATATATATCGAATGGAAGACCGATCTGAAGAAGTGCGCAGAGCTGGGCTTTAAGGGAGTGGAAATAGCTCCGGGCTATCACAAATATGCCGCCGACTGTCCGAGCGCCCGCGAGCTTTATCGGCTATGCGGCGAACTGGGGCTTGTCTTTAAGGTTGCGGCGGGCTTTGAGAACATCCGGGGAAGAAATGTTTTCGACACATTTTATGAGCCGACGGGGGAACAGCTCTTCAATCTGATTTCGTCAAGCGAAAAAACCTCTACAGTTATATGCGGTTACTATAATTACGATCTCGGTGACGCTCTGAGGGCGGAGGCTACGCGCCGCGATAATGTTCTTTTCGACATATCATGTCTCGATGATTTTAACAACGGCACTCTTAGTGACACTGTACGGTATGTCGGCGAAAAGCGCATGTGCTACGCAAGTACCGCACCGTTCAGGCTGATTGAACCGCAGCAGATCAAGCTATTCTCCGGGACGCTGTCCGACGAGGGAGTGTCGGATGTCGCATACAAAAACGCACTCAGGATTTTTAACAAATGATGCTTGACAGACGCGAAACCTTGCGCGATGAAAAAAAGTTTATTATCAGCCGCCCTGTATATGAAATATTAAGGAGCAGACTGTCGGCCGCGCTCGACTCTGACGGACACTACGGGAAATCTCAGCCGTATCTTGTGCGAAGCCTGTATTTCGACGATATAAATATGACTGCTTTTCGCAGCAAGCTTAACGGTATCGAAAACAGGACTAAATACCGATTGAGATGCTATAATCTCGATTCGGATTACATGGTTTTCGAGAAAAAGGAAAAGCGCGCGGACAAATCGTATAAGCTCGGTGTGCGCGTTTCGGCGCGGCTCGCCGAAGGTATGCTGTCCGGCGACTGCGACTGTCTCAACTGTTCAAACGAACCTCTCCTTCGCGAATTCTATGTTTTGTCCCGATACAGAGGTCTGCACCCTTCGGTTTTGGTCGATTACAGCCGCATTGCATTTACATTTCCTACAGGAGACGTGCGGCTGACGCTTGACAGCGGCATTTCATCCGGCGCCTATTCGACCGATTTCTTTGGCAGGGAGGTTGCCGGGTTTCCGGTGCTTGATGATGGTTTCTCTGTGTTTGAGGTCAAATATAACGGTATTCTTCCGCCGCATATTTCCCACTTGTTTGAGGATTTGCCGCTTACGCTTTCTTCAAGCTCAAAATACTGCATGAGTCTTTCACTTCTCCTGTAATGAAAGGAATATTATGTCGAAACTTATCGAAACAATACAAGAAAATTTTTCAAATGAGTTCTCCGCTTCGCTGTCTGTTGAACGGATCGCCACGGCTGTGCTGCTTACATTCGTGCTGTCTTTAGCTATGGTGTTTGTTTACAGACTGACATATTCCGGAGTGTCGTTTAACAAAGGATTTGCCGCAGGTCTTATTCTGCTGTCGCTTATTACTTCTACCATAATTATGACCATATCGACAAATCTTGTGCTTTCGCTCGGTATGGTGGGAGCTCTTTCTATCGTTCGCTTCAGGACTGCTGTCAAAGAGCCCAACGATACGATATTTATGTTTTGGGCGATCTCTATAGGACTTATGTGCGGAGCGGGTCTTGTGTTTATCAGCATTTTATCCACCGTGGCAATATCGGTTTTATATATGCTTGTTCATTTTATTTACTGCCGCACCGGAAGCTCAACGTATCTTTTGGTATTGCGTTATGAGGCGGCGACAAAAGAGGCGGTCGAAGCATGCATAAATACTTTCCCGAAGTTCAAGATTCGTTCGAAAACCGCGGTTGACGATTGCGTAGAGCTTGCTATAGAGCTCAAACTGTCTAAAAATGACTTTAACAGCATTGAACGTCTTCGTGAAATTGACGGAGTAAGAAATGTCAGTGCAGTCGCTTTTAACGCGACAACGCTTCTTTAACGCCATTATTAAATGCTCGGCGATAGTATGAATACGACTTTTTTAGCAGTGAAGAACGGAAAAATACCGTTTTTCACTGCTTTCTAGTTGTTTTTTGCTGATTTTGATTGACATATATGACTGAATGACCGTATAATAATATAAATAAATCGTATAAAATGACGTATAAATTGCGCATGTGTCATTTTGCGCATGCAGACGGCGTTGCGGAAAGGAACGGACAAAAAAGATGGGCGACAGACTGAAAATTACCATCGATTCTTCAAGTATTTTCAACTATTCCATGTATTGCAGTAAAATTGCTCCGATAGACGGAATTTATATAAAGAATCTTACCTCGGAAATTTATGAGGGTATAACCGTAGAGGTATCATCGACACCTGAATTTTTTGAGCCGTACTCGGTGAGCTGTAACGGTATCTTTGCTCATTCCGTAGTAAGCTTTGCTTCGCCGGAGCTTGTGACGGATTCTACAAAACTTGCTTATTTAAGCACCGATACCAATGCTTTTATTCATGTCGGAGTGTACTGTGCTGGCGAGCTTATCGATGAGGCAAAAAAAAATATAGAGCTGATTTCATTTGACGCGTGGGGAGGATGTCAGAATCATCCCGAGTTGCTTGCCGCGCTGGTCACACCCGCTCAGCACGAGATAAGGGAAGTGCTGTCGAATGTCGGAACCAAAAACTCCGTTCTCGGCTACAAGGGAAAGTCGGCTGTTGATATCGAGCTTGAACTTGAGCAACTGTACGAGGCTGTCCGTGAACTCAGAATAACATATTCTATTACGCCCTTTTCAACCGATAAAGTCGGAGAAAGGCTCAAGCTGCCGGAAGCCGTGATACATGACAAGAGCGCAAATTCTCTTGAAATATCGCTTTTATATGCCTCCTGCTTAGAGGCGATGGGCTTTAATCCTTTGCTTATCATTTTCGGCGGCAAGGCCATAGTCGGCTGCTATTTGACAGATAAAATTTTTTACGGACCGGTAATTGACAGCTTCAAAACCCTGACAGAGCTTTGTGCTAACGGCAATGTTTGTCTGTTTGAGCCGTCGAGTGTTGTTAACGGAACAAATATCTCTTTTGATAATTCACGTAAAATGGCGCTTGCAGTCTTTGAACATCACGAGAATTTTATTATTGCCATAGATATCAAGCGTGCGAGAAAAGAGCATATACTTCCGCTTCCTTCGCGCATATATTCGGACGAGGGTCTCAGCTTTGAACGCGGAAAATCTCCGTTTGATGCATTGGAAGTCAAGGATAGCTTCGAGGACGCTGAAGTTGACGTTTATTCTGAAAAAACAAAAGAATACCGCGGCCGTCTGCTTGATATGAGCTCTGATAACCCTCTGTTGAATATTAATGAGCACAACAGCCTTCTTATAGGCCGGGAGAACTACGGCCGTCTTTTGGAAATCGCGGAAAGCAACAGCAGTCTTATTATCCTTGATAAACGCGAAGACTATTCCGATGTGGATATTGGCGGTGCAATCGTTACTGAGCTTGATAAAAAAGCACTTAATAACAGACTCGGTTATTTTAAATCCAAGCTCAACCGAAAATACGGCTCGGGAAGCGGAGGTAATATATATATCACCTTCGGCACGGCACGGCTCAGGACCGGCGAGCCGGACAGCGAAAATGAGTGCCCGCTTATATTGCTTCCCTGCAGGCTGACCAAGGATCAATCCGGTCTGCATCGCATTTCGTTTGAAAGCGACAGCCCTGTATTCAATCTGACGCTTTTTGAAAAAATCCAGAATATTTACGGTATAAATCTGTTTGCTCTCGGAGAAATAGGCGATCTTCAGCGTTCTGTCGATATGCTTCGTGACGCAGTATCCATGACTGACACAATAGTGCTTTCCTTTGAAAAAATGTATCTTGGCTTCTTTGAGGCGGATGCATATGAAAAGGCTATGAGGATTTCACCCGAAACCCTCCGTTCAAACGCGCTTTCCGATTCAATCTGCAGGGGAGAATACAAGGGAACATATTCCTTCGATTCGTCAAAAGCTTTTAAATACGAGACAAATTCGCCGTATCCGCTGACTCACGAGCAGGTGAGGGCAGTTGCCTGCGCCGACAGCTGTAATTACAGTATAATCGACGGTGCGGCCGGCAGCGGAAGAACGACTGTTGCGGCATATCTTGCGAGTGCTGCCGCCAGGAGCCGAAAAAACATATTGTATGTAGCGGCCGACCGACGGCTTTGCGACGGTTTCCGACGCAAGCTTGACAAAATAGGTCTCGGAGATACCGTACTCTATTTGAATAAAGCACGCTCGAACAAGTTTTCCATAAAACAGGAATTTAATTTTTGCTCTGAACAAGACGACCTGTTTGCGGCGCTCGACGGCTATCAAAAAGCCTCCCGCGCGGCTTGCGAGTATTATAAAGTCCTCAATAAAAAGAGGGCGTTCGGCTTTTCACTCGCCGACGCCATACACAGTTACGAGAAATACAGCTACAGCGAAAAAAGTATTGATTTCAATCGCGAACGCGTCCTTTCGCTTGACAGGAACAAACTCGCCGAATGGTTTTCACTAATATCCGAAATGGCCATTGTCGGAAGCGAAGCGGGAGAAGTGCATAACAATCCTCTGTCGTTTGTCAGATGCAAGGAGCTGTCCTATGAGAAAAAGGACATGGCTCTTACAATGCTCAAGAGCTACGCCAGCGCAACCCGCGATTTGATTTCTACGCAGAATGAGATTATCAAGCTGTTTTATCCTGACAGTACAGTTAAGACGCTCGCAGAAACAAAGGCTCTGATAGAGCTGCTCGAACTCATAGGCAACGACAATGAAATACCGTTTTGTTATTTTGATAACGACGATATAGTTGCCAGCATACCTAAGCTGAGAACCGTCATCGAATACGGCAAGTCCTGTCATAAGATGCGCGCAGAGCTGACCGAAACCTTCTCCGACGAAATTTTTTCGATACCCGCGCATGAGTACATCTTAGAGTGCCGCGAATCCAAATTGACCTTTAAGGGCAGAGCGGTGCAGAAGAGGGTGTATCAAAGCCTTTGCTCATATTGCAGAAAGGGCAAGAGCATAAGCCGCGGCGATATGTCGGATATACTGCGCGCTGTCGAGAAATACCGTGAATATACAAACTATGTCAAGGATAATTCCGCACTCATAGAACGTTATTTCGGAGTCGATATTACAGCCCCGGACAGGGATACGCCTGAGATTTGGGATAATTTTGAGGCGGTCGAACGCGACTGTGAGCGCTACTGTGAGCTGCTCAGAATCATACTGCATAATGAGGCTGTCGATAAGAACAATATAGTTTCCATACTCATGCAGAAAAACAGCGACACTCACCGTTACAAGGATGAACTTTATAAAATCAAGAAGGCATTTGTCTCCTACGAGGAAACCGAGCGTGATTTTGTAGCCGCTGTCTCACTTGATATTTATTCGCAGAAGGAATACCACAGATCCGATTGGTTTGAGTATCTTCCTGCCTCGCAGACAGATATGCTGCACGGCTTCGACGGTCTCAAGCAGTGGGTCAACTGGCTGAATGTGCGCGACAAGGCGATTGCCGCCGGGTTTGATTCAGCCGTCAATATGTTCGAGTCGGGTGAAATCAACTCGGCAAATATAAGGCCTGCCTTTTTGAAAGGGCTCTTCCGCACTATGTGCGAGGCTCTAATCGAAAGCGAGCCGGTTCTGTCGGATTTCGGCAAGGAAAAATATCTCGAGCTCTGCTCTAAGGCGCGCGAGTACTACGATAAGAAAAATGAGATATTGATTTCCAATATAAAAGACATTGTTTCAAGCAGTATGCAAAAGCAGTCTGCGGCTCTTGCAGACCTTGACGGCACAAGCGTTACGGTAGATGCTGTAAGAGATAATCTGCCTGAGCTCAAAGAATACTACAGCGTCTTTGTAAGTCTGAAGGATTCCGTGCTCGATTACGTATCAAAAGATGACATTACCTTTGATTACATAGTTTTCGACGACGCAGACCAAATTGAAAGCGAACAGGCCATACCGCTGTTTGCTCTGGGCAGAAAGTTGGTATTTCTCGGGAACAGCGCATATTGCAGCCGCTTTACAGGCGCTTGTATTGACTGGGAAAACAGATATTTCGAAGGCTTTGATAAAACGTCTATTATGAGCGAGCTTTTGGAGATAGGATTGCCTACGGAGAGACTTACAAAATATCGCGGCAGCAATATGTGCTCCGCCGCTTTTCTCAACCGATACTTCAAGGCCTGCGGATTCGACGAGCCGTATGGGGTATATCCGATGGCAAAAACCACCGACGGCGTGAAGCTTACGCGCGTTAACGGCAGCTTTGACGTAGAACGTACGAGAACCAACCTTGTTGAGGCGGCGGCTGTAGTTGATGAGATAGCCCGTATTGCTTCGCTCGGGGAGGGTAAATCAATTTGCGTATATGCGATGAATTCCTCTCAGAAGCATTTGATAGAGGCTTTGGTGATAAAGCGCGTAAGCTTAGACGCCTCTTTGAGAGACCAACTGTTTGTTAACACTTCAGAGCCGCTTATTATCAGAGATATTTCAAATATGCCGACTGAGCCTCGGGATATAATACTGATATCAATGACGTATGCGCTTCCCGAAAAGACGCGTTATTATGACAAAATGACCGGAGAGCTTCGCACACTTTTGAAGGGCAACAGCTTCATGAGCTTTGCAAGTCTTATGTCAATGTCACGCGAATGCGTTCACGCCTTCGTGTCTTTCGGAGTTTCGACTCTGCTTGGGGCATCCTGCTTCTCTGACGGATACAGGTATATGAAAAAATTCGTTCTTGAGCTGTATAACGGCGCAGATTTGCTTTCGGAGGTCTGCAATGCTAAGACCCGCAATCCGATTGCGGAGAAAATAGCCGATTGCTTGAAGGAAAAAGGTTATAACTGCGTTATCGGATACGGCTTCGGAAAGCTTTTTGCAGACGTGGCGGTAGAGAATCCGGACAAGCCCGGAGAGTATATTCTCGCTGTTGTACTCGACAGCTCTGCCGGCTGTGCGGGAATGAGCTTTTATGACAGAGAGATAGAGTATGCCGACAAACTCGCCGGTCAGCCGTGGAAGGTTGTCAGAATTTTTGAAACCGAGTGGTTTGTAAGCCCCGAAAGACAACTCGAAGCTGTTTATTCGGCGCTCAAGCCGACGGTGCATCTTCCCGAAGAGGAATAATTCATTTATCGCACGAATATCTTTTTACAAAGATAATATTTGTAAAGGAGATATTAAGGTGCAAGCATTAAAAAGAAAAGAGGAAAACGGTATTTCCGGAGTTGTTAAAAAGCTTCTGCTGTTTTCCTTTTTCTGTTTTTCGTTTTCTATAATAGTTTTTGCGATTGTTGCAGCCGTTGCGGTAAAGCTTGTGCGGATAGAGAACAGTTTTGACATAATTGCCACTCTGACGATTTGCTTTGTGGCGCTCGACGTGTCGTTTTTTATGTTTCGTAAAAACGACAAACCCTTTTTTGACGCGGTTGTTTGCGGAACGTTTTTTGACTTTGTTTTGCTGGCGGTATCGCTCATATGCGGCAGCCGGGCGGCCGTTGAATCAATAATTCTGCGACTTGCACTGGTTCCCGCAGCAAGTATTATCGGCGTTTTGCTTTCAAAGATTAAGGCCGGAAAAGTTAAGAAAAAACGCATGGGCAAGGGCAGAGTAAATGTAAGCCGTAAAAAATATTAGTTTTTGTTCTTTTCATATTGATTTTTGTCTTGTTATGTGATAATATATGACTAATAAAAGAAGGGGTGATACCGTTGAAGAATATTATTACAATCAACTCTAAGAAATCCGAAGCAAATGTTAAGACCTGCGGATGCGGTGAGTGCCAGGCTTCCTGCCAGTCAGCCTGCAAGACTTCCTGCACTGTAGCAAATCAGAAGTGCGAAAAAGATTCTAAGAACTGATGTTTTACTTTGGCGGGGGTGTGGACGGACCATACCCCCGTTACTTTTTTGTGTAAGGACGGTTAAATTAAATGGACAGACTCATTCACCGCTATAAAATGTGCGGCTATAATATTATTCTTGATGTAAATTCAAATTGCGTTCACATTGTGAACGATCTTGTCTATATTATGACAGGTATGCTGACGCTTCCCCTTGAAGACGAGGTGCCGGAGCGAATTGAAAATTGCGAGGAGCTGTCCAATTACAATAAGGACCTCATCCACGATGCATATAACGAGATACTTGCTCTCTACAAGGACAAAATGCTGTTTTCCGAGCTGCCTGAGCTTGATAAGGCAAAGATCGATTATGACCGAATGCCGATAAAGTCCCTGTGTCTTCATATCGCACATGACTGCAATATGCGCTGTGAATATTGCTTCGCCTCCAAGGGCAGCTATAACCGCGACCGCAGTCTTATGAGTCTCGAGGTCGGAAAAAAGGCAATAGACTTTTTGCTCGAACGCTCGATGAATATTAAAAATCTTGAGATTGACTTTTTCGGCGGCGAACCGCTTATGAATTTTGATGTCGTAAAGAAGCTGGTGGAATACGGCAGAACCGAGGAAAAGAAATACGGCAAGAATATTCGTTTTACAACCACGACAAACGGTGTTCTCCTCGGGGAGCAGGAGCGAAAGCTTCTCAACGATGAGATGTCCAATGTCATTCTTTCTGTTGACGGGCGCCGGGAAGTGAACGACGCTATGCGTCCAATGGAAGACGGCAGCGGAAGTTATGACGTCATAATGCCGAATTTCAAGAAATTTGTTGAGGAGCGCGGAGGCAAGGATTACTTTGTCCGCGGGACCTTTACGAGAAAGAATCTTGATTTTACACAGGATGTTTTAAGTCTTGCGGCAGAAGGCTTCGACAGAATTTCGGTGGAGCCGGTTGTGCTGGATGAGAACGACGAAAATTCTATCCGCAAGAAGGACGTCCGTAAAATATGTCTCGAATACGAGCGCCTTGCCAAGGAGATTATCAAACGTGACTGCGACGGCAGTAAGCTTATAGACGCACATCCTTTTACCTTCTTCCACTTTATGATAGATTTGGATGAGGGACCCTGCGTATATAAGAAAATTAAGGGCTGCGGCTCCGGCACCGAGTATATTTCCATCACTCCCAACGGCGATATTTATCCGTGCCATCAGTTCGCCGGGGATACTGATTTTAGGATGGGTAATATTTTTGACGGCAAGCTTGACGAAAATATAAGAAGAAAGTTCTCACACAGCGCGGTTACTGAAAATCCCGAATGCAGTAAGTGCTGGGCAAGATTTTTCTGCGGCGGCGGATGCCGTGCAAATAACTATAAGTTTAATAAGGATATTGAGAAGCCGTACGAGATTGGATGTCAGCTTGAACGCAAGCGCGTCGAGTGCGCTATTCTCGTTAAGGCGGCTGAGAGCTTCTCAAGGAACTGATTAATTATGAAAAAGCTATTGTGTTCGGTGTTGATTCTTGTTCTCGCGGCGATTACAATGCTGTCGTTTTGCGCTTGCTCTGACAATGACGGCTACAGCGAAAATGACGACGGCGAGGTCTTTCTGTATCCGGCGGATTATGACGAGGATATATTCGAAAATTCTGCATATACCGATAAGGTGACCGATGTTAAGTATATAGAAAGCGGATATTCCGTATTGCTTGACAGCAACAATTACGATAGCGCCGATGAATACGGAAAGCTTTTCTACAGATTTTTTGACAGCATTAAGCATGGGGACGCGCAGCAGTATATAAGCTATATTGCGTCTGATTATTTCACCGATAAGAATCCTGCCCCCGAAAAATTCACCATGCAGAAGCTTTACGACATAGAGGTTTCTTATGTCGAGGATCTCGAGCTTGAGTATAAAGGCGAGAATATTAAGGTTAAGGATTTTATTGTACGATATAAAATAATGTACAACAACGGCACCTTCCGCGCCGATCTTCCGAGCGACGCTGTAATTCCGCAGCATTTTCTTGTCGGAGAGACGGAAGGAGAACTGAAAATATTGAATATAGTCGATATTAATTAAAAAGGATGAATAAACTATGAAGTATTTCGTGATGCTGGGCGACGGCATGGCTGATTATCCCTGCGACGAAATCGGCGGCAAAACTCCGCTCGAAGCTGCCGATAAGCCTACAATGAATTATCTTTCTGCCCACGGCACAGTAGGTAAGTGCCTTACAGTGCCGCCGGAAATGGTGCCGGAGAGCGATACGGCGAATTTAGCGGTCATGGGTTACGATCCGCTCATTTATTCAAAGGGGCGCTCGCCGCTCGAAGCAGTCAGCATCGGCCTTGAAATGACGCCAGAGCAGACTGCCTTCAGATGCAATCTGGTCACCCTGAGCGAAGGAGACTGTAAATACGAAGACAGAATAATGCTCGACCACAGCTCGGGTGACATTACCACTGATGAGGCTGATGAGCTTATTAAGACGCTTGAAAAAGAGCTGGGAAACGAACTCAGACATTTTTATACCGGTATAAGCTACCGTCACTGTCTTTTGTGGGCAAATGCGCCGGGCAGCGATGTCAACGAGCGCATATACGACTTTTCCCGACCCCATGACATTATAAACAGATGCATCAAAGATTATCTTCCTGCGGGTGATGTGGGCGATAAGTACCGTGTGCTGTTTGAGAAGAGCTATGATATACTTGAAAACCACCCTGTCAATATCAGCCGCAGAAGCCGCGGACTCAACCCTGCCAATTCTTTGTGGCTGTGGAGCCCCGGCAAAAAGCCCGCTTTAGCCAATTTCAACCGGCGATTCGGTCTGAACGCTGCTGTTATTTCGGCTGTCGACCTGATCAAAGGGATAGGTATTTGTGCGGGTATGAATTCAATAGACGTCGAGGGCGCTACCGGAACCCTGAATACAAACTATGCCGGAAAGGCGCAGGCGGCGGTTGATGCCTTCAAAAACGGCAGCGACTTTGTATATGTTCATGTCGAAGGCCCGGATGAGTGCGGACATCACGGTGAGCTAAAGGAGAAAATTGAGGCTATACAGAATATTGATAAGCTGATTTTGAAACATGTCAAGGATTACCTTGATTCCACAGGCGAGCATTACAGAATACTTTTAATGCCCGACCATCCTACTCCGGTTTCACGCAGGACGCACACGCATGAGCCGGTTCCGTTCGTTATCTTTGATAATCAAGAGCTGTTAGACTCCGGAATTGAAAATTACTGTGAAAAGACAGCGGAAACAACAGGTTTATATATTGATCCCGGATATAAGTTGATTGACAGTTTTATTATTAAATAAGAGAACAAATGAACCGAAACAAAGCTGTAAAACATTTATTCATTGTAAATCCCGCTGCGGGCAATCGCAACAGAACAAGAGAGATTTGTCAAAAAATCAATTCTCTTAATTTTTCCGGCGGATATGCGGTAGAGATTACCGCTCGGCCGGGCGAGGCGGGCAGCATCGCCGAGAGTTATGCCTGCCGGTCGCAGGAGGAGCTGAGAATTTATGCCTGCGGCGGCGACGGTACGCTTTACGAGGTTGTAAACGGAGTATTCAAATACAAGCATTGCAGCGTCGGACCAATCCCGATCGGCTCCGGCAACGATTTTATACGCGGCTTTGAGGAGTATAATGCATCGGATTTTCTTGATATTCAGCGTATGATAAGGGGAGAAGCCCGTGCTATTGATACAATAGATGTGAACGGTCATATCAGTATCAATGTCACTTCTGTCGGCTTCGATGCCCATGTAAACCGTCGTATGACTTCTGTTAAGAAACTGCCGGTTGTCGGCGGAGGAAATGCCTACAAGCTGTCTTGCGCTCTTAGTATAATAGATAAAATGAAGCACAGCTTTATACCGGTTGTGGACGGTAACCCGATAATAGGGGAGGGACCGTATTTACTTGCCGCAATCGGGAATAAACAGTATTACGGCGGCGGTTTTAAGGTAACACCTTTGGCCGTTGATGACGACGGATTGCTTGATTTTGTGCGAATACCGCATGTATCACGGCTGTTCTTTTCGCGTTTTGTCGCAAAATTCAGACGCGGCGAACATATAGCTCTCGATGAAGTTAGGTTTACGCGCTGCAAATCGGTTCAGTTTCTTTCCGAAAAGCCGCTTGTAGTTAATGTTGACGGCGAAACCTTTGTTTTGCATAACCCTTCAATGAGAGTTGTGCCTAAATCACTCAAAATAATACTTCCGGAAAAGACAGAGCTTCGGTGCTGATAGCACCGAAGCTCTGTTAGTTGTTATTTATCCTCTTCTATAATGCCGTATTCATTATTTTTCTTTTTATATACGACGCATATACCGTTTGTGTCTATATCATTGAATATATAGAATTGATGTCCGAGCAGATTCATCTGAAGGATTGCCTCCTCGGCTGTCATAGGGTTGAATTCGAACTTTTTGTGCTTTGTAATTCTGAATTCTTCCTCTTCAATGCAGTCTTCGTCGAAAAATTCCTTAGTACCCTCGCCGCGAAACCTCTTTTCAAGTTTTGTTTTGTTTTTTCTTATCTGTCGTTCGATTGTATCAATAGCCTCGTCGAGGGCGGTAAGTACCGAATCTGATTTGACCTCTGCACGGAATATAGTGTCTTTGTCGAAGATGGTCAGCTCGGTTATCTCGTCGTTTCCGGCACTTTCAAGCTTAATTTTGATTTTGGTATCCTCCGGAAACAGACGGTCGAAGCGCTTGAGTTTCTTTGAAATCTTGTTTCTCAGGTCGTCGGTGAGTGTGATTTTGTGGATAACATAGTTTTCGTTCATAACTTTCGCCCCTTTTGAATACTTACAGCATACATAACACTTTGTTTGCTGTCAATTATATGATAACACGAATTTGTGAAAATTGGAACAATAAGAATGAAAATTATGTGAAAATATTGTTAAATTATTATTTCTCTGTGTCTGCAAACATGACAGTTTATATTGACGGCCACAGGTAATCCTGCTATATGCGTAGCAAAATACTCAATATTTACCTTGAGCGCCGTTGTATCTCCTCCGAAGCCCTGAGGGCCGATGCCGAGTTTATTTATTCTATCGAGAGCGTCTTTTTCCATTTGGGCATAATACTCGTTTTTGTTTTTGCTGTCTAGACTTCTTGTCAGAGCTTTCTTTGCCAATACGGCGGAGTAGTCGAATGTTCCGCCTATACCGACACCCACCACAACGGGAGGGCAGGGATTGCTGCCTGCGGTTTTTACGGTATCGACAATGAAGCCGATTATTTCGTCGCGCGATGCGGTCGGAGTAAACATTTTGCTTTTTGACATGTTTTCACTGCCGAAGCCCTTGGGCGCGGCGGTGATTCTTATACTGTCGCCAGGTACCAGCGAGGTGTAGACTACAGCCGGCGTATTTGTCTTTGTATTTACTCTGTTTAACGGATCTCCCACTACAGACAGTCTTAGATAACCGTCGGTATATGCCTCAGCCACGGCTTGGTCTATAATCTCCGCAAAGGATTTGTCGGATTCGATTTTCACATCCATTCCTACCTCTGCAAATATAACAGCCATCCCGGTGTCCTGACAAATCGGTACATTGCGTTCTTTTGCAACATCGAGGTTTTCACACAGACGAGAAAGAACTTTTTTTGCAGTGCCGCAGCTTTCGGAGTCAGCATGCATTTGCAGACAGCGCTTAACATCGTCGGTGAGCGAATAGTTGGCGGTAATCAGCATATCTTTTACGGCGTTTGTTATTTGCTTCTCTTTAATTATCCTCATTATGTATCCTCATATATTCTGCTTTTTTCCGTCAATCCAGACAGCTTTAATTTGTGAGAAGGTTTCGAGAGGATCGCCGTCGAACAGAACCATGTCGGCGTCCTTGCCGGCCCGCAGCGTACCGACTCTGCTGTCAATGCCGAGAATTTCGGCAGGATTCACTGTCAGCGCTTTGAGTGCTTCGTATCTGTCGAGGCCTGCTTTTACCGCAATTGCCGCACTTGTCAGAAGATAAGAGCAGGGAACCTCCGGATGGTCGGATATAATTGCAAACTTTATGCCGTTTTCCGCAAGTATCGAAGCATTTTGCACGCTGAGATTGGCAAGCTCAGGCTTGCTTCTGTCACATATAATCGGTCCCACAAGAGCGTTTACATTTTCTTGTTTGAGTTCGTCTGCGACTAAGTGTCCCTCCGTGCAATGTACTATGGTATATTTGAGGGAAAACTCATTTGCTATTCGAATCGCCGTAAAAATATCATCGGCTCGGTGGGCGTGAAAATGCACCGGTAGCTTACCCTCAAGGCAGGGAAGAAGCGCTTCGCACTTTGCGTCATAATCGGGCAAATCGTCTTCATTTTCTTTTGCGCTTTTGATATCTTCGCCGTAGCGCTTTGCCTTAGAAAGTGCCTCGCGTATCAAAGCGGCAATCGACATTCGCGTCTCAGGGGACTGATCATGAGTATGGTAACAAGACTTAGGATTTTCGCCCAGTGCCATTTTCATGGCGCCCGGAGCTTTTATTACCATATTATCAATTCGTTTGCCGGCAGTTTTTATGGTGACAAATCGACCGGCTATCGGGTTGGCGCTGCCAGGTCCGGTAGAAACGGTAGTTATACCGGCTCTAACGGCGTCGGTAAAGCACCGGTCAAGTGGGTTAATGCAGTCGATAGCAGAGAGCTGAGGGCATATAGGGTCGTTGACTTCGTTAATGTCATCGGATTCAAAGCCCAATGCATCGCCGATTCCGCCGATGTGGGTGTGAGCGTCTATAAGACCGGGCATGAGGATGCCGCCCTGGGCGTCTATAGCGCTTTCTGCCGTCTTAATGAGGCTTTTTTGCGGCTCGCCCGCGCAGATATCCGAAATAGTGCCGTTGTCCCAACAGAGATATCCGTCTACCGTTTCGCTTTCTTCCATTGTAAGAATCTTTGCATTGTAGATAATATTCATAATTTTTTCCTTAATAAAAAAGGGGCTCGATTGAGCCCCTGAAAATTCAATTTCTGTAGTCGCTTGCGAAAATAAGCTCGCCGGGCTCGCGCAAATTAAGCTTTTCCTTGGCGATGCGCTTAATGCTTTCCTCGCATATCGGGCTTTCAAGCTGTTCTGTCAAATCTTCAACATTCAGCTTGGCGGCCGCAAGCTCAGTGAGAAGCCTGTTATATTCCTCTTTTTTGGCATTGATTTTAATATTCATCTGAATAATCGAAATGACGAGAAACACCGCGACTGCCAAAAATGCAATCTTTGAAAACAGCCCGAGCTTTTTTCCCATGACCGATCATCCTTTCTGAAATCCCCGTCCCGCGCTTTTAACAACCGCTTCAAGCATTTTTCGTTCTTTTTTAGCACGGCTGTATTCTGCGTGACGATTTTTTAACTTCTTCAATAATAGTATTACACGATTTGCGATTTTTTTCAAGGGGTAGAACAGTATTTTTGTTACGGTTTTTAATATCTTTTTAATCAGACCGATTATCTTGTCGGAAAGCTTGAAAACAAGTTTTCCGAGCGTTAAAAAATATATAATGAACCCCAATACCGAACCAAATACCGAAAACCAGCGCACTGTGCCGGCACTGCACAGAGTAGCCGAGCAGAAAACAAATACGCCGTACAATAATACGGCGATTGCACTGTAGATAAAGTCTTCAATGAAAATGATTGTTTTAGAGTGAGGCAGGGCTATTCTGATAAGCCGGAAAAACTCGTAAAAGATACCGGTGCAAAAGCCGAACACGATAGAGTACAATAAGTAAAACGTCAGCTCGTGCGCTTGAGTATAGAGACTCATCTGCCTTTACGGAACAATCCCTTTTTCGGTGCAACGGTGCCATCGTCAAAAAAGATTGTTTGAATAGTACCTGAAATACTGACATTACCGGTTTCCAGCGACAGGTTATTCATGTGAAGGTCGTATCCCTGAATGATTAGAGCCTCATCTCCGATGACAAGCTCAATCTGGTTATCGTCAAAATTTTTAATATCTTCAATACCGGTAAGCGACAAATCGCTTCTACCGATAAGATGCAGTTCGTTGTGGCTTTTGTTCTCCATATATGCATCCCTCGCTTTTTTTAATAATATATGCGAGGGAAAACGTTGTTAGAACATTAAAATCAGTCTATTATTTCGTAAAGCTCAGAGGCGTCGTTTTTCAGCACATGTTCCGATATTTCACGCACTCTTGCCTTTAGCTTCTTTTCGCCGAAGGTTATCTCTATAATATCGCCTACCTTTAAGTCAAAGGAAGCTTTGACTACTCGTCCGTTTACTATGATGCGGCCATTATCGCACGCGTCGTTTGCAACGGTGCGGCGTTTGATTATGCGCGAAACCTTGAGAAATTTGTCAATACGCATTTCTTATCCTTTCGATGAAAAAAACAGACCGGCAGTCAGCCGGTCTGTCAGAAAATTACTTGTTGATAGCGTCCTTAAGAGCCTTGCTGGGAGAGAAGCTTGCGCACTTGTAAGCAGCGATCTTGATTTCAGCACCGGTATGAGGATTTCTTCCTGTGCGAGCTGCTCTCTGCTTGGTATCAAAGCTGCCGAAACCGGAAACCTGAACCTTGTCATTCTTTGTAAGTGCTTCCATTATGCTTGCGAAAGTAGCAGCGATAGCTGCATCAGCGTCTTTCTTCTTCATGCCTGTCTTGGCTACAACTGCTTCGATTAACTGTGTCTTATTCATGATAATTCAAACTCCTTATTGTTTAAATTTGGTGCATTTATTATAGCACTATTTTATGTTTTCTGCAAGAAATAATATCCAAAAACTGCTTTAAATCAAGCATTTTGTCAGTTTAGACAGAAAAAACGGCAATTTACTGCTAAAACTGCTCGGTTAATTGTGCATTATACTTGCTCAGAGCTTCTTCAAGATCGATTTTTTCCAATCGTGCTTTATTTGCAAGGGAAAACAGCTCCCGCGCATACGCGGTTAATGCCGGGTCGCCGAGATCAAGCGAAAACATTTCGTCGGTCAGCTTTCCGGCGTTATCGGCGCGTTTTTGAAGTTTCTGAGCACGGATGAGAGAGGGAAGCGCTTTTGATACTCCGTCCAACTGCTCCCGAAGGCTGTCATATTTTTTTGTTTGGTACTTGATTGCATCCCAATTCCTTATTACATCGTCAGAATTGTTTACCGAAGTATCACCGAAAACATGAGGATGACGGACAACCAGCTTCTTGCATATACCGTCGGCGACGGCGTTTATGTCAAATTCTCCGTTCTCTTTTGCAATTTGAGCATGGAAAACAACTTGAAGGAGGACATCTCCGAGCTCCTCGCAAAGCATTTCGCGATTGTTAAGGTCAATAGCTTCGACCGCTTCGTAAGTCTCCTCGACAAGACTGTTTCTGATGGAGGAGTGTGTTTGCTCTCTATCCCAGGGACACCCGTTTTTACCGCGCAGTATTTCCATTATGTTGAGCAAATCTTCAAATTTATATTCGTTTTTGAATTGGAATTCCATGTTTATTCTCCTCTTTTTTCATCTATCGCGTTTATAAGGTCGTAAACGCTCCGTATGGGTACAAGCTTTATGCCCGAGGGCTTGATTTTCAGCCTGTCGATAGCTCGCTTTGGCATGAGTATTCGCTCGAATCCGAGCCTTGCTGCTTCTTTTATACGCAAATCCATACTGTTTATAGCACGGCATTCGCCGGACAGCCCAACCTCTCCTATTGCTATAGTGCCGCCGTCAAGCTTTATGTCTCTGATACATGATATAATCGCCGTTATTATTCCTAAGTCGGTCGCTGTTTCGTCAAATCGCAGACCGCCGATGACATTAAGATATACATCCTTGTCGTAGAACTTCAGACCCAATCGTTTTTCAAGTACCGCAAGCAGAATTGACATTCTGTTGTAGTCAACTCCGGTCGAAAGACGCTTTGGCGTATTAAAAGGCGATTTGGTTATAAGCGCCTGCACCTCGGCGATAATCGGTCTCGTGCCCTCCATAAGGCATACCGGACAGCTTCCCGATACGTTTTTCGGACTGTCCTCCCACAGCCGCTTGCTGGGGTCGGGAACTTCTTCAAGTCCCGTGTCGGTCATTTCAAACAGTCCAATCTCGTTTGTTGAGCCGTAGCGGTTTTTGATCGCCCTTATAACTCTGCATGACTGTGACCGTTCGCCTTCAAAATACAGTACCACATCGACCATGTGCTCGAGCAGCTTCGGTCCGGCGATTACGCCGTCTTTATTGACATGTCCTACGAGTATGGTGGCCATTTTGCTTTGCTTACTTGCGGATATAAGCGACGCGGCCGTTCTGTTGACCTGTGCAACGCTTCCGGGGGACGATGAAAGGGAACGGTCCACCATTGTCTGTACAGAATCAATAATAAGTATGTCGGGGGAGAGCTCGTTGATTTCCGACAGTATGCTGTCGATGTCGGTTTCGCAGAGAAGAAAGATATTATCTCTTTCAATTCCCAGCCGTTTTGCCCGCAGCTTTATCTGTGCTGCCGATTCCTCGCCGGTGACATAGAGAATTTTTTGCTCGGTCATGCAGGAGCAGATTTGAAGAAGAAGCGTTGATTTACCTATGCCGGGCTCTCCGCTCAAAAGAGTCACCGAGCTGCGGACAATGCCGCCGCCGAGTGCGCGGTCAAGCTCGGATATGCCTGTTGAACTGCGCTTCTCTTCATTTGCGTCAAACTTCATTTTGCTCAGCTCTACACTTTGGCGCACCCCGGAGGTCTTTGTCTGCGCCGTCTTTTTTGCGGGAGCCGGTTCGTTAACTGTTTCTACAAGCGAATCCCAGGAGCCGCATTCGCGGCATTTTCCCTGCCAACGGTCGTGAACGCAACCGCATTCCGAGCAAACATAAGTAATGCTTTTCTTCATAATTGACTTCCTTTAATTCTAATATTATGTTCAGTAGCTTTGATATTTGTATATTGCCGTTGCTACAGCAAACGCCATTTCACGGCGGTATTCAGCGTCGTTGAGCAGTATTTCCTCTTGGTAATTGGATATAAAGCCGCATTCGACAAGGATCGCGGGGCTCTCGATTCTGTCAAGAATGAAAATATTGCTTCCGGCTGCCTTTGCCTCCCGCTTGTTATCCGGCTGTATCAGCTCCTTTACCGTACCCTGAACAGACAGAGCGAGAGATTTTGACAGGGTGTTATTTACGGAATAATACACCTGGGTGCCCTGACAGCTCTTTACCGGATTAGTATTCATATGTATACTGACAAACAGAGCATCCGGGTGTTCCGCCGAAAATTTGACCCTTTGCGTAACATCGCTCAGCTTGCGGCTTTTTGAGCCGTCCGTATCCAGCATATAGTCCCCGTCGCGTGTGAAAAGCACATCAAAGCCCAACAGCCTTAGATTGTCGGCAACAGCGAACGCATAGCTGAGATTCAAGTCTTTTTCGCGGGTTCCGGCTACTCCGCTTGCTCCGCTGTCAATTCCGCCGTGACCTGCGTCGAGAATAACGATTTGACGCTTTCCGACGGCAGTAGAAGCGCTTTTTGCCGGGCTGTAGTAGAACGACGCAGGAGCGTTAAAAGTATTTCCGGTAATCCTTGCGCCAAAATAAAGCATTACAACAAAAACCGCGGCTACGATAATTAAAAACAAAAGTGCCCATACAGTACGAACTGCGAGAGGGCGCTTTTTTGTTTCCTCTGTCATGGTAAATCACCTCATAAATAGATATTTATAAAGTGATTTGAATATGTCGGTAAGTTAATATGATTATGTGTTCTTTTTCGGTGTGACTTTGATTCCGAAAATTCCGCGCAGGGTCTTTTCGCGGTAACCCAGAAAGTAACCAAGCGCTCCGGCAAGTATTCCGGGGATAAGGCTAATTAACAAGAATATCGGCTGCAGCGCAAGATTTGAAATGTTGCCGGCATCACTCGAAAAAGGAAGTAAATACTGTACTATGCCGACATAGATGCCGTGAAACAGCAGTCTGATTATCTGAAAAAGGGCATAGGTCCAGTTGTAGTCGGTAACCTCGCCGATAGTAATTGCCGTCGGAGGAATAATTATGCACAGCAGTGTGAGGACCGCGGCAGGCAGAAACGCAACAATCATTATGACAAGTCCCTTTGCACTGAAGCCTTTTGCGGTGGGAGACAGTTTGTCGTTGCCTCCTAATTGCCACATGGGCTCATACATCAGGTATAGGTAACAGCAAAGCATAACGGCGAAGCCGACGACCAAGAGCGCTGGATTTTTGATTGTTGCCATAAATAGCATAAAGCCGAATATGCTGAGAACCATACTGAATCCGAAGGTTTTAAAAATTTTACCGCCGTTTTCTTTTAAAAACATCATTTGCCTCCAAGTAAAATATCCATTGTGTTTATTTTAAGACAAAATCCTCAATATTTCAAGCATTATTATAAGATTGTCATTTGACAAATCCGTGCAGTTTGATATAATTAAAAAAAAGCCAAAGGAGCTAATTGACTTGCTTGATTATGCGGGTTTTCCGGCACCCATAAAGAATTTTCTTTCATACAAGCTCAATATACAGAATTGCTCGCCCAAGACGGTTTATGAATACTCGCTCGACCTGCGCGCATTTTTTACCTATGTTTCGGAAAAACGCCGGTGGAACAATGTGTTTTCAGAGCTGAATCTCGACGATATCAAAGCAGTTACAACAGAGGATATATATGAGTATCTTCTCCATATTGCCTCGGATAATAATAACGGTGCTTCGTCTCGTGCAAGAAAGCTGTGCGCTATACGTGTTTTTTATAAGTATTGCACGGTTAAGGCAAAACTGTTTGAGGCAGATCCGGCAAAGGATATCGAGTCTCCCAAGGTCAGGCAGGCTCTGCCGCGCTATCTGACGCTCGAAGAAAGCCGCGATCTTTTATCTGCAGTTGCCAATTCAAGCGACCGCAACCGCTACCGGGATTATGCGATTCTGACCCTTTTTCTGAATTGCGGGATGCGTCTTTCTGAGCTTACCGGCTTGTCGCTGTCCGATATTCCGGAGGATATGTCGCGTGTAAGGGTGCTCGGTAAGGGTTCAAAGGAACGTGTGCTTTACTTAAACGACGCCTGCAGGGCGGCACTGAAAGACTATTTGTCGGTCAGGTCGTCGCTGTCCTGCTCCGACCGAAACGCGCTTTGGGTCAGCAGGCAGGGAAAGCGTATGACCGATAAATCCATTCAGTATACCGTTAAGAAGTGGCTGAGACTTGCCGGTCTCGGCGGCCGTCATTTCTCAACACATAAGCTTCGTCATACTGCGGCTACGCTTATGTACACCACCGGTAAAGTGGATGTTCGCGTGTTAAAGGATATATTGGGTCACGAGCAGCTCAATACCACTCAGATATACACGCACGTCAGTGATGAGCAAATGCAGTCTGCCGTAAATAAAAACCCACTTGCCGAAATCACAATAAAAAAGCAATAAACTGTCTGATATACACTTGATTTTCTTATAGCAGAGCACGGAAATAATCCGTGCTCTTTTTCATTTTTCCTTTTTTTGTTTTACGATTTTGTTCAGTTAAGTTTCACTTTCAGCCGTCAGAATAAATCACAGAAAAGCACGCCAAGACTGCGGGAGGAGTGAAAGCTTGCGGTGATAAGTGTATTTGAGCGCAATGAAAAAAAGTGCGTTATAGACCTGAGCACTGCTGATCGGCTCGCTTCGGTTTTTTCCGAGTATATGGAAAGGGACGATTATTGCAGTAATAGCGAAGGCTATTGCGTAAACGGCATATATTTCGATACCGAGGACTTCAAGGTGGCGCGATACTCGCTTAGTAAGCCGTATTATAAGGAAAAGCTGAGAATGCGTTGCTACGAGCTGCCGACAGATAACGGGTCTCCGGTCTTTCTTGAAATCAAAAAGAAGATAGGTAAAGTCGGGACAAAACGCAGGGTACTGCTGAGCTACGGTGAAGCTCAGGCTTTTATAAATGAGCGGAGGATGCCGACAGGTAAAGATGCCCTTACAGAGCAGATTCTTTCGGAGATGCTGTATTATCTCGACAGAACGGGCGTGTCGCCGTCGGTATTTATCAAGTACCGAAGAATTGCCATGTGCGGGAAACAAGACAAATCGCTCAGAATCACCCTGGATTATGACATTATGTCAAGGTATGACCATGTGACTTTTTCAAACGGCGGCAAATGCGAGAGGCTGCTGCCGGAGAATAAAGCTTTGCTGGAAATCAAGTTTTCGTCTGCGCTGCCGCTTTGGATAGTGCGGCTTATGAGCGAAGAAAATATATGCTTTAGCGGTTTTTCCAAATTTGGAAGTGCGTATGATAAATACGGCAGAAAGCTGTCGGTAAATATGAAAGGAAATACATTCAATGCAGGAATTATTTAATCAGATGTTTCAGACTGAGATAACGGTTGTTGACGTGCTTATTATGCTTGCGTTTTCGTTACTGCTGGGAGGTGCGGTTTCGCTGGTATATAAATATACCAAAAGGGACGCGGTTACAAAGCCGGGCTTTACGCTTACCTTGTTTATGCTGCCGGCTGTGATATCAATCATAATCATGATGGTTGGCAGTAATGTCGCGCGCGCCTTCAGTCTCGCGGGCGCATTTTCGATAGTTCGTTTCAGAAGCATGCCGGGGGATCCGGATGAGATTGCCTATATTTTCTTCTCCTTGGCTATAGGTCTCGGCTGCGGAATCGGATTTATAGGATATTCCGTCCTGTTCACCGTGCTGATGTGCCTGATACTTACCGCGCGTTCAGTAATAGCGTCACGACCGAAACACACGAGATTAATGCAGTTAAATATTGATATTCCCGAAAATCTCAACTACAGTCATGTGCTTGACGATATTCTGTCTCAAAACACCGAGAGCTACAAGTTCAATAAAATAAAAACATCGGAATACGGAACGGTTTACATGCTGTATTATACTGTCAAGCTCAGCGATATGAACAATCAGAAACAGCTTATTGACAGCCTGAGAACTCGGAACGGAAACCTTCCGATTACTCTGACAGAAATGCAATATATGTCCGAATAAAAGGAAGTTGCAAACAACCGGTTTTTGTGGTATTCTATCCTGCGGTGAGTTCGAAACCATCCTCACCTAAAACAAAACTAAGGGGATAATGTACTATGAAAACAAAAGATCTTACGCGTGCGGTTATAATTGCCGCAATGTATGTTGTTCTGACATACATAGCAAACCTGTTCGGGCTTTCAAACGGCGTCATTCAGGTGCGCTTTTCAGAAGCGCTGACTGTTTTGCCGCTGTTTACCGCGAGTGCTGTTCCGGGACTTTTCGTCGGCTGTATAATTTCTAATTTGCTTACGGGAGCCGTTGTTCTGGATGTCATATTCGGCAGTTTAGCCACCCTTGCTGGCGCGATAGGAACATATTTTATCGGCAGATTTATTAAAAGCAGAGCGGCGCTGTATTTATCGCCTTTGCCGCCGATAATCGCAAATACGCTTGTTGTTCCGCTGGTTTTGCGGTATGTATATCAGGCGGAGGGTACAGTACCGTTTTTTATGCTGACTGTCGGAGCGGGCGAAGTGATTTCCTGCGGATTGCTCGGAATTGTTGTTGCCGTAACGGTTGAAAAAAATAAAAACAGGCTCGGTTTGTAATATCGGCACCGGCGTCACAATGTGGCGTCGGTTTTTTCACTTCAGCGCTTTAGTTTGTGAAAGATTTTACTTTACATATATAAAAGAATGTAGTAAAATATCATATATGGCTTGCGGCGGTATCTTTTTCCGCTTGGACGAAAGGAAAGTTTTTTATGAACGAAAAATTAAAATCTCCTCTCAATGATTATCTTTTTAAGGCTATACTGTCCTTGAGGACAGTAGAGGAGTGCTATGATTTTTTTGAGGACCTCTGCACTATATCGGAAATTCAGGAAATGAGCAAGCGGCTCAATGTCGCGCAAATGCTTATGAAAAATGTTGTTTATACCGATATAGTTGAGCAGAGCGGACTTTCGACAGCTACCATAAGCCGGGTCAACCGCTGCCTGAAATACGGCACCGACGGTTATTCGACTATAATAAAGCGAATAGAGAACGATGAAAAATGATAAGTCAGTATGAAAATCTGGCGAGGTTTTATGACGTGCTCAACGACGGCGCGGATTATGACTCATATTTTGATTTTATCGATTCGGCCGCACGAGAGCTTGTTCCTCATAAGGGCGGCGAAGCACTGTCGCTGTTTGACCTCGGCTGCGGTACAGGCGAGCTTTCGCTGAGATTTGCACGCGCCGGCTACCGTGTGTGCGCCGCGGATCTTTCCGAGGAAATGCTGACCGAGGCGAGCAGTAAATGTATGACGCTTGGAAATCCGGTCACTTTTACGCATCAGGATATGCGTTCTTTTTCCGTTTGTGCTAAACAGGATGTTATTATTTCTTGTTTTGACTGCGTGAATTATCTTACCGTTTCAGATGATGTCCTGCATACCTTTGAGCGGGTGGCTGACGCGCTTTCGGATGACGGTATATTTATCTTTGATATCAACACACCGTATAAATACAGGCATGTTTACGGCGACAATACCTTTGTCCTCGACCACGATAATGTTTACTGTATTTGGCAGAACGATTATCACGAGAGTAGCAAAATGTGTTATTTTGAGCTGACCTTCTTTGCCGGACAGGACGGTCATATCCGACGGTTTGATGAGAGTCAGAAGCAGCGCTGTTGGTCGTGCGAGTTCATAGAAAGAAAGCTTGCCGAAGCAGGACTTGATATCGTCCGCAAGTGTCTCGACGAGGATGTCCTCGATTTTATTGAAAAGGAAAGCCTTAAATATTATTATATAGTTAGGAAAAAGCATTGATATGGGAAAAATAGTCAGAGCAATATCTCACGACGGCTCGGTTCGGGTGATTTTCTGCGACAGTTTGTCAATAATAGACCGTGTTTCGCATCTTTTTGATATGACTCCGACGGTAACGGCTCTGTTTGGAAGGTGCCTCACCGCTTGCTCTCTTATGAGCTGTCTTTTGAAGGATGAGGGATCGTCGCTTACCCTCAGAATTAAGTCTGAGGGCCCCGTGGGCTCTGTGGTCTGCGTAGGCGATTACAAGGGGAATGTAAAGGGATATGTCGGAGATTATTCGGTAGATTTACCGCTTAATTCAAAGGGAAAGCTTGATGTAGGCGGAGCGGTTGGCAAGGGAAATCTCTTTGTTATTAAGGATATAGGACTCAAGGAGCCCTATATCGGTACCTGTGAGCTTGTCTCCGGCGAAATAGCCGAGGATATTGCTCATTATTTCCTTTCCAGTGAACAAACTCCTACTGCTTGTTCCCTCGGCGTGCTTGTCGGACGAGACGGTTATCCTCAGTCTTCAGGCGGCTATTTGGCACAGCTTATGCCGGGTGCCGAGGAGCAGACTATAACTCAGCTCGAAAACAACTGCTCGCTTTTGCCTCCGGTTTCGCGACTTCTGGATTCCGGAAAAACTCCGGAGCAAATTATCGATATGATTTTCGAAGGTATCGAATATGAGGTCTTCGATACCATTGATGTTGAGTATCTCTGCAATTGCTCAAAGAAGCGTTATGCGGAAAGTCTGTCCGCCGTGGGAGTTAAAGAGCTGGATGAAATGATTGCCGACGGCAAGTCTATTACTGCCAACTGCGGCTTTTGCGCAAATACCTATGAGTTCTCAGTGGATGAATTAAAGGAAATTCGCAAGCGCGCCGCTAAGTGACCAAATGACAGGATGGTGAGTTTGAATGCCGATAAAAATACCTAATAATCTGCCTGCCGCAAAAACCCTCGAAAAAGAAAATATTTTCACCATGAAGGAATTGCGCGCAAGTCATCAGGATATACGTCCGCTTAAAATAATGCTGCTTAATCTTATGCCGACAAAGGAAGTTACCGAAACACAGATACTCAGGCTGCTTTCAAACACTCCTCTTCAGATAGATATTACGCTGCTTCATATGTCATCGCACACATCCAAAAACACCTCTCAGCGCTATCTCGACACCTTTTATAAGGATTTTTCCGAGGTGCGAGGCGAAAAGTATGACGGCTTGATAATCACGGGTGCACCGGTCGAAAATCTCGACTTTGAGCAAGTGGATTATTGGCAGGAATTCTGCGATATAATGAAGTGGTCAAAAAAGAATGTCCACTCAAACTTATATATTTGTTGGGGAGCTCAGGCCGGTCTTTACTACAATTACGGCATACGGAAATATCCGCTTGAAAGAAAGCTTTCAGGCATATTCCGTCACCGCGTTCTCGACCCGTCGAGCGAGCTTGTGCGCGGCTTTGATGAAGAGTTTTGGGCGCCGCATTCCCGCTACAGCACGGTTAAAAGAGAGGATATACTCGCATGTGACAAGGTGGAGCTTATATCCGACAGTGAAACCGCCGGTGTATTCCTTGTCGTTTCAAAGAGCAGACGAAACATTTTTATAACCGGTCATGTTGAGTATGATTATAATACCCTCGACAGCGAGTATAAGCGTGATATTGATAAAGGACTTGACATTGCGATCCCGGAAAATTATTATCCCGATGATGACCCTTCAAAAACACCTGTGAACAGATGGCGCTCTCATGCGCACCTGCTGTTCTCAAACTGGCTTAATTACTTTGTTTACCAGCAAACGCCGTATGATATCAGCAAGATAAAATCACAGCGATAACTATACAGAGGAGCAGATAAATGATACAGAAATATAATGCGGTCGTCGGTCAGTCAGGAGGGCCGACAGCGGCAATAAACGCGACGCTTTCCGGAGTGGTAAGAGGCCTGCGCGAGTCCGGCAGGGTCGATAAGCTTTTCGGCATGAGAAACGGAGTAGAAGGGCTGCTGGAAGGCAGGACAGTAGATCTGTTCTCGCTTTTGCCGGACGAAGAGAGCTTAAAGCTGCTTGAGCAGACTCCCGCAGCCGCCCTCGGCAGCTGCCGCAAGCGTCTTCCCGAGCCCGACGATAATGAGGGCAGTGTCGTATATGATGCGATTTTCGGCTTTTTACACCAAAACAACATTAAGTATTTTCTGTATATCGGCGGTAACGACTCTATGGATACCGTGCTCAAGCTCGACAGGGCTGCACGAATTCGCGGAATAGATGTGTCATTTATCGGTGTTCCAAAAACCATTGACAATGACCTGTGCGCGACTGACCATACTCCTGGATACGGCAGTGCGGCCAAGTATGTCGCTTGTGCTATGAAGGAGATATGCCGCGATTGCTCGGTATATACAAAGAAGGCCGTGACAATAGTTGAAATAATGGGGCGTGACGCCGGTTGGCTTACCGCGGCGGCCGCGCTGCCGAGCTTGTACGGCGACGAGACCTGCGATCTATGTTATCTGCCTGAAGTCGGCTTTGATGAGGATTCTTTTGTCGAAAAAATACTTAAAATACAAAAGCATAAGCCTTATGTTGTGGTTGCGGTTTCAGAGGGACTTGTTGATGCCGGGGGGAAGCTGATAGGAGAACAGGCTCAGAGCGGAGCGGTAGATGTTTTCGGACACGGTTATTTTTCCGGCACTGCACATGTGCTTGAGGATTTGGTGAGAAACCGAATAGGATGTAAGGTTCGGTCGGTTGAAATTAATATACTTCAGCGCTGTGCCGCGCATATTCTTTCAAAATGCGATATTGATGAATCGGTTGCCGTCGGACGCTACGCTGCACTATCGGCGCTCTCGGGCGAAAGCGGCAAGATGGCGAGCTTTGTCAGACGCAAGACAAGAGATTATTGCTCGGACTTAGTGTTGGCCGACATAGCAGAGGTTGCCAATAATTCTCATTATGTACCTCGCGAGTACATAAGCGAGGACGGCTCTTTTGTAACAAGGGAGTGTCTCGAATATATAAAGCCTCTCATAGATGGCGAGGTAGAGACTGTTTTTGAAAACGGTCTTCCCAAGCACTTCGTGATTAGCTGAAGGCACGGAGGGAGAGGCTGTATGCAAAAGATATCGGTAAATACATCCCGCGGCTATAATTGCTACATAGGAAGCGGCCTTCTGACACAGCTTGATTCGCTCCTGCGGGATCAGTTGTTGGGTTTTTCCAAGTGCGTTATAGTAAGCGACGAAAATGTTGCGCCAATCTACGGCGGCAGGGTAAGAGCAGTTCTTTCGAGGATTTGCCCTGCCTGTGAACAATTTGTATTTCCTGCCGGCGAAAAATCAAAGAATCTTTCAACCGTCGGAAAGCTTATAGATTACTTTTGTGAAATAGGTCTTTCGAGAAACGACCTGGTGGTTGCGCTGGGCGGCGGTGTTGTCGGAGATACGGCGGGCTTTGCCGCATCGGTTTATCTTCGGGGCGTTCGCTGTATCTATATACCTACCACATTGTTGTCGGCAGTCGATTTGTCGGTCGGCGGAAAGACCGGCATTAATCTTGAAAACGGAAAAAATCTCATCGGAAGTATGTATTCGCCTTCTTTAGTTGTCTGCGATACGGATACACTTTGTACTTTGCCGCCGCATTATATGTCCGACGGAATGGCAGAGGTTATAAAGTGCGCCGTTGTTTGTTCAGAAGAGTTGTTCAAAATGCTTTCGGTAAACGGTTTTGAGGGAAATGAAGAAAAAATCATATCCGAATGCGTTAATATCAAAAGGACTTTGATTGAGAAGGACGGGCTGAATGACGGCCTGAGCGTTTTGCTTAATTTCGGACACACTATCGGTCATGCAATTGAGGAGCTCTCCGATTACACGGTAAGTCACGGAAACGCTGTTTCTATAGGTATGGCAATGATGTCACGGGCTTCAGAGAAGGCCGGGTTGAGCACAGAAGCAGTCTTTGACAAGCTTACCGGACTTTTACGAAAATATTCTCTGCCGACTGAAACGGATATTCCGATAGATGAGATATGTAAATCGGCGCTTAGCGATAAAATGCTGAGAACGGATGAAATCTCAGTTGTAATACCCGTGCAAATCGGCAACTGCTTTGTTCAGTCGATGGGTATAGACGAATTTAAGATATTTCTTAAAGCCGCCGAGGAGGGCGAGTTTGAATGGATGTTAAAATAACCCCGAGCGCGCTTACGGGTGAAATAGACGCTATTTCATCCAAGTCACATTTTCACAGATTGCTGATAGCCGCCGCTCTTGCAAATAAGAAGAGCGTTATATTTTATAATAAGATGTCGGATGATATCAAGGCGACTCTTCGGTGTCTTAGCAAATTAGGAGCGCGATTTGATATAACAGAGCATCAGGTCAGCGTTACTCCGATTAAAGAAAGGCCGGTACAGAAGGCTCTGCTTGATTTCGGAGAATGCGGCACTACCTACCGTCTGCTTTTGCCCCTTGCGGTGATATTCTCCGAAAGCGCCGAGCTTTCGGGACACGGAAGGCTTTCAAAGCGTCCTATCAAGGAGCTTTGCCGGACGCTATCGGAAAACGGCGCGGTTTTTTCGGAAAGCACGCTTCCCATGACTGTTTCCGGCAACCTCAGAAGCGGTATATATACCATTCCCGGAAGCGTTAGCTCTCAGTATATATCCGGGTTGCTGTTTGCTCTTCCGCTTTTGAAGGGACAGAGCGAGCTTGTTGTCGAAGACGGCTTTTCTTCCCGCGGATATATCGATCTCACTCTCGACGTGCTGAAGGAGTTCGGTATTACGGTCATAGAAAAGGGAAATCGCTTCATAATACCCGGTGAACAAAAATACAAAACCAAGGGAAATCTGTATTGCGAGGGCGACTGGTCCAACAGCGCGTTCTGGCTTGCTGCAGGTGCGATAGGCGGCAGGGTTTCGGTGAAAGACCTGAATGATAAATCATATCAGCCCGACCGCGATGTATTTAATCTTCTGTGCCTTTTCGGCGCTTCGGTCAAGAGCAAGAAGGCTAAATTTACTGTTTCGCCGATCGAGCTGAAGGCATATTCCTTCGACGCGGATTCCATACCTGACCTTGTTCCTATAATGTCGGTTATTGCGGCGCTGTCGGACGGTAATACGGTTATATTTAATGCCGGACGGCTTCGTGAAAAGGAAAGCGACCGACTCTCGGCTATAAGAGCTTTTCTCAGCTCCCTCGGCGCCGATATCACCGAGACTGAAGACGGGCTCAATATTAACGGCAAGGACTCTCTTGCCGGCGGCGAAGTTGACGGCTGCAACGATCACCGCATCGTTATGGCGGCTGCCATAGCATCGTGCGGATGCCGTGGGGAAGTAGTAATACACGGTGCGGAGGCTATCAATAAATCCTACCCTGATTTCTTTGAAGATTTCACTGCATTAGGCGGCAGGGTTAAAGTATTATCTTAAAAACAACGGCGCTTTTCCGTTAAAATCCGTAAATATATTGACTTTTTTCCAAAATAGTGTATATTATTGATTGTTTGATTATTTTTTGACGCTTTTTTTCAGAAAAAGCGATTTTTTAGGATTGGTGGTAGATAGATGCAAAACTCGCTTGGCAGTGGTGATGTCTTGGTAAGGCTTGAAAAGCTTTGCAAATCCTTTGATGATGAACCGATACTCAAAGATATAAACCTTGAAATTAAGGATAAACAGTTCGTCACCTTGCTCGGCCCATCCGGTTGCGGTAAGACAACCATATTGAGACTGATCGGCGGCTTTGAAAAGCCTACATCGGGTCATGTCTTATTTAACAACAAAGTAGTAGACGATATTCCGCCTCATGAGCGTGCGGTCAATACCGTCTTTCAAAAGTATGCTCTTTTTCCGCACCTCAATGTTTTTGACAATGTCGCATTCGGGCTCAGCTTAAAGAAGGTCCCCAAAAAGGAAATTGCCGAAAAAGTCAGGAAAATGCTTGCTCTTGTCGATCTGAAGGGGTATGAAAAGCGTCCGGTATCCAAGCTTTCCGGCGGCCAGCAGCAAAGAGTGGCTATCGCGCGGGCGTTAATAAATATGCCGCGCCTTTTATTGCTTGATGAACCGCTCGGCGCACTGGATTTAAAGCTTCGCAAGGATATGCAGCTTGAGCTTAAAAACATCCAGAAGCAGTCAAATATTACCTTTTTGTATGTTACTCATGATCAGGAGGAGGCGCTCACCATGAGCGACATTATCGTGGTCATGAAGTCAGGCACCATTCAGCAGATAGGCACGCCTCAGGATATTTATAACGAGCCGGCCAATGCGTTTGTTGCGGATTTTATCGGAGAGGCAAATATTCTCGACGGTAAAATGTTTAAGGATTACGAGGTAAATGTCTGCGACCATACTTTCCCGTGCGTTGACCCGCGTCCAAACGGAAGAAAGCATGTGGACGTAGTCATCCGCCCCGAAGACATATCGCTTGTTCAGCCTGACAGCGGATTTCTTGACGGCGTTGTCGAATCCTGTCTTTTCAAGGGTGTACACTACGATACTACCGTTAATGTCAACGGATATATATGGGTTATCAGTTCGACTTCTCCTGCCACTGTAGGCGAACGTGTTGGGATTTCGGTAACACCGGATAATATCCACATTATGCGTAAGCTCTATCCTTCCAATATCAATACCGTTGAGACGGAAGTTACCGACGCATACGATTCCAGCTTTGAGATCGAGATTAATTCGAAGACATATGTACTTGATAATACCGGCCGCGGCTTTGATAAGGGCGACAGGATAAGGATAGCCGTAAATCCGTTCGATATATCGGTCGTCGGGGACTTCGAGTGCGATTTCATGGGATATCTCGACAGTATTATTTGGAAAGCTAATCACTACGAATATATAGTCGAGACCGATGAACGCCGTTTTCTCATCAAGCGCGACATTGACGAACAGGTCGCTACAGATATCGGAATCCGTCTCAATCTCGAAAAGGCTGAGATTTCGCTGATATCGCGGGCATCGGAGGAAACAGAGGATGAAAAGTAAAAAGCCGCTTTTTCCTTATATATTATGGATGGCGCTCTTTGTCGTGATTCCGCTCGGAATGGTCGTTTATTATTCGTTTACTGATGAAAGCGGCAGTTTTACGCTCTCAAACTTCAGGTTTATTTCGCAGAATTTTTCAACTATTCTTGACTCTCTCGAAACAGCGGTTGTGTCAACTGCAGTTTGTCTGGTTCTCGCTTATCCGCTCTCATTGATAATGATGAATTTGAGCGTCAAGCGTCAGCGCATGATGAACATTCTCATTATGCTCCCAATGTGGATGAATTTTATTCTGCGCATTTGCTCCTGGCAGATTATTTTGGAAAACAACGGTATTCTCAATCAGATATTCGGCATCCTCGGCTTCGGGCCGTATCAAATGCTGAATACAACCGGGGCCGTGGTGGTAGGAACTGTATATAACTTTTTACCGTTTATGGTTCTGCCCATTTATTCCGTAATGTCCAAAATATCAAAACCCGTGCTTGAGGCAAGCCGCGATCTCGGCTGTAATTATTTTCAGATGCTTCGCCGTGTAATCTTTCCGCTGAGCATACCGGGGGTTATTTCAGGTATAACGATGGTATTCGTCCCGGCGGCAAGTACATTTATCATCAGCCGCCGTCTGGGTAATTACAACCTCATCGGCGACACGATTGAGCAGTATTATGTCGGTACTGCGCCTGATATGCACGCCGGATCAATTCTGTCTCTTGTTTTGATGATTGTTATATTGATAAGTATGGCTATCATGAACCACTTTGACGACGCCGAAGACGTCGTTATAATGTAAGGCGGTGGTGAAGAATATGAAAAAAATTATTTCGAAAATTTACCTCGCCGTTATATTCATTTTCTTATATTTTCCGATAGGCGTAATGATTTTTTACTCGTTTAACGAGCCCGGAAGAAAGGGAAAGGTCAATTTTAACTTTACCGGCTTTACGCTTGAAAATTACAAAAATCTCTTGAGCAACAGCGAGCTTATCGGAGTGGTTATCAATACTTTGGTTATTGCTCTGTTCGCGGCTCTGTTCGCGTCGCTGTTAGGTACCTGCGCGGCTATTGGTATAAGCAACTTAAAGAACCGCTCGCGCAAAATCGTACTCAATATTTCAAATATGCCTATTATCAATCCTGAGATTGTCACGGGCGTTTCGCTTATGCTGCTGTTTGTAGCCGTGACGCATGCTCTCGGGCTAAGGCTGAACGCGGTTACTGTTCTGCTGTCGCACATTCTGTTTGATACACCGTATGTTATATTGAACGTTTTGCCGCGAATAAGGCGCATGGATCCCTCTCTCTACGAGGCGGCGCTCGACCTGGGCTGTAAGCCGGGAGTAGCCTTCCGAAAGGTAGTATTTCCTGAGATATTTCCCGGCATTTTTGCGGGATTTTTGATGGCATTTACCTTCTCTATAGACGACTTTGTCATAAGCTATTTTACCGGCGGCAACTTCCAGACGCTCTCCGTCTATATCAATAACAGCCTTAAGGTGGGCCCGAAGGCATGGATGCTTTCGCTTACGGGAATACTGTTTATTATAGTCCTGACAATGCTTATTGTGGTAAACCTTCGCGAACGCGATAAGGAAAAGTAAAACAAGAAAAATTTTATTGAAACAAAGGAGAATACTTAATTGAAAAAACTTTTTTCCGCAATACTTATATTCACTCTTATAATGTCTCTCGTCGCATGCTCTGCTGACGGCGCTGATACCGATGCCGACAAAGAGTTTGCCGGTCAGACACTTGTTGTCTGCAACTGGGGCGAGTATATTTCGGATGGCGAAGATGGCTACATGGATGTAGTAGCGGAATTTGAAAAGCGCACCGGCGCAACGGTAGAATATGTTACGGCCGATACGAATGAGTCGCTTTATGCCAAGCTTAAATCAGGCGCTGCTGACTATGATGTTATTTTTCCCTCAGATTATCTTGTGGAAAAGCTTATCAAGGAAGATATGCTCGCAAAAATTGATTTCGATAATATACCGAACATGAAGAATATCATGTCTGATTTTCTGAATCCCGACTATGACCCTACGGGTGAGTATTCCGTTCCTTATTTTTGGGGAACCGTAGGTATTATCTATAACTCCGACATGGTGGACGGAGAGATTACGTCGTGGGACGATATGTGGAGCGACAATTATCCGAATCAGATACTGATGTTCGACAATCCTCGCGATGCATTTGCCATAGCTCTCAACAAGCTCGGATACTCCATGAATTCCACCAACGAAGATGAATGGCGAAAAGCAGCCGAAGAGCTTAAGAAACAGAAGTTTGTATATGTCATGGATGACTTCTTCCAGAAGATGCCTACCGGTAATGCGGCGATCGGCGTTTATTACGCGGGGGATTATTTGGCTGTCGCAGAAGAGAACGAAGCGCTTGAGTTTGTCCGTCCCGAAAGCGGCACAAATATTTTTAACGACGCCATGTGCATTCCCAAAACGGCTTCAAACAAGCGTCTTGCCGAGGCTTTCATAAACTTTATGCTTGAGCCTGACGTCGGCCTGGCAAACACCGAATATCTCGGATATTCGACTCCTAATAAGGCGGTTTATGACCTGCTGGATGACGAGATAAAGAACGATGAGATTTCCTATCCCTCTGAGCAGCCGGAAAATTGGGAGCACTTCCGTTTGCTTCCCGATAACATTAATGAGCTTATGCAGCAGCTTTGGACGGAGATTAAGTCTGAAAATAAATAATAACTGAGCCGCGGCGGTAATTTTCCGCCGCGGCTTTTTAACGCAAATACTTGCAAACAATTGCTGATTGTGTTTTAATGGATGTGTAAATATATATCAAAATATAAAAGTATTTTTAGGAGCTGTTATGATTTCAGTAATACCTAATCCGTTGAGTGTGAAAGAACTTGAGGGCAATTTTGAATTTGCCGACGGAATCAAAGTATCCGGTGCTTTCGGCGGGGCAAAAAGATATTTTTGCGATGTTCTAGCTGACTGTTCAATTAAATCGGACCAAGGCAAGGATTTTGTATTTGTATGCGACCCGGCTCTCGGCGAAGAGGAATATAAGCTTACGGTAACACCTGAAAAGGCCAGTGTATTTGCTTCGTCGGAAGCAGGCGCTTTCTACGGAGCTCAGACCTTTAGGCTGGCTTCCGAGCTTGATACTGATAAAAAGAGCATAGCTTGTACTGAGATACATGACAAGCCCAGATTCAGGCACAGAGGCTTTATGTTTGACGTAGCCCGTCATTTCTTTGATAAGGAATATATCAAGAAAACACTGGATATGATGTCTATTCTCAAGCTGAATACTTTTCACTGGCATTTGAGCGATGACCAGGGCTGGAGAATAGAGATTAAAAAGTATCCTCTCCTGACCGAAAAGGGAACAACTCGCGGCAGTACCGCAATAAACTCTGTTGGCTGGAGCGAGCATAAGGAAGCAAGAATCAATAAGCCCTACGGAGAAGGCAAATTTTATACTCAGGAGGATATCCGAGAGGTAGTAGAATATGCCGCAGAACGCCATATAAATATTATACCCGAGATTGATATGCCCGGTCATCTTGCGGCGGCTATTGCCTGCTACCCGGAGCTTTCCTGTACCGGCAAGCAGATAGAGGTTTCCGACCGTTGGGGTGTTATAGATGTGATTGGCTGCTGCGGCAAGCAAGCTATATACAAATTCGTCGAGAATGTCATTGACGAACTGGTTGAGCTCTTTCCGTACGAGTATATCCACATAGGCGGCGATGAGGTGCCGAAGGATCAGTGGAAGATTTGCCCGGATTGTCAGGCAAAAATTAGTAAGCTGGGTCTAAAGGACGAAAATGAGCTTCAGGGCGATTTTAATAATTTTGTTCTTGCCTATTTGAAGAGCAAAAACCGCAAAATGATCGGGTGGAATGAAATACTCGACGCTTCAACGCTTTCAGATGAGACCGTTGTTCAGTGGTGGTGCGGCGAATATAAGGAAAACGGTGTCGAAAAATGGCTTGAAAAAGGAAATAATATAGTCATTTCTTATGCGCCGTTCGTATATATGGACCATATGTACTGTATGAAGGATCTTCCACTGTTTTATAAGCATTCGCCTGAAACACTCGGGCTTGATAATAAGTATTTTTCCCAGGTGCTCGGTATGGAAGCTCCTGTCTGGACGGAATATATACGCGATACTGTTAAGCTTGAATTTAATATTTACCCAAGACTTCAGGCGCTTTCAGAGATCTGCTGGTCGGCTGAGAATAGAAAGGATTTTGCCGATTTTGAAAAGCGTCTTGCGGTAAATGTAAAATTGCTCGACGCTAAGGGTATCAACCACGCGCCCAAGGAATGCTACGACTGTTCCTCCGACGAGGGACGCGAGCGCCAGTCGGTCGGCTGGGATTTATGGGCGGAGGATCCGTACTATGAGGTCAAAAATTTCTCAAAAATACAACCGTCAGACTCATAAAAGAAGCGGCTCAAGCTTTAGGCTTGAGCCGCTTAAACTTATGTATTTCAGAATATTCCGAGATCGACCAGCAGTATTTTCAGACCTATCGCAACAAGTATTATTCCTCCGATCAGCTCTGCCTTTGACTTAAACCGTGTGCCGCATTTGTCTCCTATGAATACGCCGGCAAGCGAAATGACAAAGGTAACGACTCCTATAACAGAGACGGAAAGCCAGATGCTTGTCCCGGGCATAAGTGCGAAGGTGATGCCTACCGCGAGTGCATCTATGCTTGTTGCTATTGCAAGCATAAACAGTTCTTTTATACTGATGCTGTCTTTAATGGCTTTGCATTCGTCGCATTCTCCGCCGGATGAAATTGCCTCATAAATCATCTTCCCGCCGATAAAGGCGAGAAGTACAAAAGCAATCCAGTGGTCAAACTTTGTGATATATCCGCTGAACCTGCTCCCGAGCAGCCATCCGATTAACGGCATCAAAGCCTGAAATCCGCCGAAGAGGGCGGCTATGATAAAAGCATATTTTGTTTTGTTTTTCGTCAGCACAAGGCCTTTGCAAACCGAAACGGCAAACGCGTCCATTGCAAGTCCTACCGACAAAAACAGTAATTCTGTAATTCCCATATATTTGCCTCAAATGATTAGTTCTCTAATTATACTTGCATTAATATATCGTGTCAAGTTAAATTTAGCGCCTTTGTTCACCTGATTGTCATATTCATATGGTAGAATTTGCTCCATATTTCATAAGGAAGGCAAGCAAATGTTAGAATTAGTAGATATAAAAAAGGATTATAAGATGGGTGATACCACGGTGGAGGCGCTTCGCGGTGTCAGTCTCGGCTTCCGAAAAAACGAATTTGTCGCTGTTCTCGGTCAGTCCGGCTGCGGTAAAACCACGCTTTTGAATATTATCGGCGGTCTCGACAGTTATACCTCCGGCGACCTTATAATTAACGGACGCTCTACCAAAGAATTCAAGTCCCGCGATTGGGATTCCTACAGAAATCATTCCATAGGATTTGTATTTCAGAGCTATAACCTTATCTCTCATCAAACTGTGCTTGCAAATACCGAGTTGGCGCTCACACTGAACGGCGTCTCAAAACCGGAGCGCAGAGCAAGAGCTAAGGCTGCACTGGAACGTGTCGGGCTCGGCGACCAGCTAAAAAAGAAGCCAAATCAGATGTCGGGCGGTCAAATGCAGCGTGTGGCTATCGCACGGGCGCTTATTAATAACCCCGATATATTGCTTGCCGACGAACCGACAGGCGCCTTGGACAGCGAGACCAGCGTTCAGGTGATGGAAATATTAAAAGAAATATCACGCGACAAGCTGGTTATTATGGTTACGCATAATCCTGAGCTTGCCAAAATATATGCCGACAGAATAGTTCAGCTTTCTGACGGCAGAATTATCAGCGATACAAATCCCTTTAACGGGCAGGAGAACAATGAGCCTAAGAAAAAAGAAAAGGTCAAAAAGCCTTCCATGTCATTTTTTACTGCTTTATCGCTCAGTAAGAATAACCTGCTGACTAAAAAGGCACGGACTTTTCTCACTTCGTTTGCCGGCAGCATCGGTATTATCGGTATAGCGCTGGTTTTGTCGATTTCCAGCGGCTTTCAGGCATATATCGACCGTGTTCAGGAGGATACTCTTTCAAGCTATCCGATTTCGATATCAAGCTCCTCTGTCGATGTTTCCAGTATGATGACTTCTATGATGAATGTTCAGACGAAGTCCGAGCATGATCTTGACCGTGTTTACACAAGCAATATCATGCAGGATATGTCTAACAAAATGCTCAACGAAATAAAGGAAAACGATTTGAAGTCGTTCAAGGAGTTCATTGAAAGCAAGGACAGCGGCATTGCCGATTATGTAAGTGATATCAAGTACGGTTACAATATTTCTTTTGATATATATTCTCCCGATACTGAGAACGGCATTAACCGCGTATATCCTAATATTGTAATGGACAGCATGAATTCACAGACTTCCGGCGATATGCGCAACAATATGATGTCGTCAATCGGAGCAGATACTTCTTCGTCAGAAATCTGGAAGGAGCTTATCGGAAATGCGGAGCTTCTCGATTCACAGTATGATGTTATAGCAGGAGACTGGCCGAAGAGCTATAATGAAGTTGTGCTCATTGTCAACGATAATAATGAGATCAGCGATATAACAATGTACTCGCTCGGATTAAAGACCGAGGCTGAGTATAAAGATATGATGTCAAAAATCATGAACGGTGAGACCGTTGAGTCGGATATTTCTTCTTACAGCTATGAGGATATACTTAACCTTCATTTTAAGCTTGTTTTGAAGACCGATTTCTATTCAAAGGATTCATCAACCGGGCTGTGGAAGAATATGTCGGACGACGATGGTTTTGTAGCAAATGCCGTCAGAAACGGGACTGACATTAACGTGGTCGGCATACTGCGGCCCAAGTCGGATTCTGTCACTCGGGAAAATACCGGTTCCATCGGTTATACGGCGGCTCTCACCGAGTACTATATAAATTCCGTCAACGATACCGAAATTGCCCGCGAACAGCTTGCATCAACCGACCGTTCGGTGATAACCGGACTTCCGTTTATTAACGATGCCGAAACCGAGCCGGTTTTCACCATTGAGGATGTCAGAGCATATCTTGCCGAGCTTCCCGAGCAGCAGCGCAATCAGGTCGAAGCTATGATAGCAACTATGCCTGAGGAGCAGGTGATAGCGTCTTTTGCGGAAAAAATCAAGTCGGAGGCGAGGGAAGACAGCTTTGAAAGCACTAAGGAAGAACTCGGTATAGTTAAGCTCGATATACCGAGTATTATCAGTATTTACCCGAAGGACTTTGATTCTAAGGATAGGATTTCGGAAATCATTGACGGCTATAATGAGCGTATGAAATCGGAAGGTAACGAAGCCAAGGAAATCCAGTATACCGATTTTATCGGCCTTCTTCTTTCGTCTGTCAGCACCATAATTGATGTTATCGCGTATGTACTTATCGCTTTTGTTGCTATAAGCCTTGTCGTCTCTTCCATCATGATAGGAGTTATAACATATATTTCCGTTCTTGAACGAACTAAGGAAATCGGTATTCTTCGTGCGCTCGGTGCTTCTAAACATGATATCTCAATGGTATTTAATGCCGAAACATTGATTGTCGGATTTGTATCCGGTGCGCTCGGAATACTTATTACTCTTTTACTTACCTTGCCTGTCAACGCGTTGGTCGAGGCTGCTACAGGTATCACGAATGTGGCTGTACTGCCGTTGGGCGGCGCGGTAATTCTCGTTGCCGTTAGTATGTTTATGACATTTATCGCAGGACTTATTCCGTCGCGTATAGCAGCTAAAAAGGACCCTGTGGTTGCGCTCAGAACAGAGTGACACGACAAAGAGAATAAGTTACTGAAATCGAATAATTGCAGAAACAGACGAAGCATCATGCCTCGTCTGTTTCTTTAATGATACTTTTTATATAAATGCTGTTGACAAATTTACATTAATGTGTTATTATAATAACGCTTTATTAAGTTAAAGCGTTAAATCACTTGAACAACTATCGGAGGACAATAAAATGAAGAAGATTATAGCATTGCTTCTTGCTGCGCTTATGATGGTTTGCTGTCTTTCGGCATGCTCCGAGGACAAGAAAACTGACACGGCTGAGGCAAAGACCACTAAAAAGACCGCTGAAAAGACTACCGAAGAGGTTTCCGATCTTGAATATATTAAGTCTAAAGGAAAGCTCGTAGTCGGCATTACGGATTTTGAGCCTATGGATTATCAGAAGGCCGGTAGCGACGAATGGGTAGGCTTTGATGCGGACCTTGCTAAGCTGTTTGCCGATAGCCTCGGCGTAGAGTGTGAATTTTCTGTTATCAACTGGGATTTCAAAACAACCGAAATTGATAAGAAAACTATTGACTGCGTATGGAACGGTATGACCTTGACTGATGAGGTTACTACCGCCATGTCTTGCTCAACACCTTATTGCAACAATCAGCAGATTCTTATCGTAAATAAGGAAGATGCCGAGAAATATGCATCTGCTGACGATTGCAAGCATCTCAATATAGCTGTTGAGTCCGGTTCTGCCGGCGAAAAGGTTGCAAATCAATATGGTTTTACAATTACTCCTGTTTTGGATCAGGCGACAGCTCTTATGGAGGTTAAGGCAGGCACCTGCGACGCTGCAATCATTGACTCGCTCATGGCTGCGGCAATGGTAGGCGAAGGAACAAGCTACGAAGAGCTTACTTACACAGTTGGTCTCAGCGACGAGGAGTACGGTGTAGGTTTCCGCAAGGGCTCAGACCTTACCGAGAAGTTCAACAGCTTCCTTAAGGAAAAGATTGCCGATGGTACCGTAGAGGCTATTGCTAAGGAATACGGTATTCAGGCAGCGCTTATTAAGTAAATTTATAACTTAAAACTCGAAAACAGAGGGCATTTGTTGCTCTCTGTTTTCGGAGCGTATAAGGCTATACTGTAAAGGGTTTTAATTTTGAATACTTTTATTGAACAGTTTCCGACAGTAATCGAGGCGCTGAATGTCGGATTTTTACAGACACTCAAGTTGTTTTTTGTAACACTTGCCGGCGCCATACCGCTCGGCCTCGTGATTTCCTTCGGATCAATGTCCCGTTTTAAGCCGTTGTCATATGTCACCAAGCTAATTGTGTGGGTGATCCGCGGAACCCCTCTTATGCTCCAGCTGCTGATAGTCTTCTTTTTGCCGTCTGATTTATGGGGAGGCGGTAGCACGAGCCGTTTTATTGCTGCCAGCATTGCTTTTATTATTAATTATGCCTGCTATTTCTCCGAGATATACCGCGGCGGAATACAGGGAGTTCCGGTCGGACAGCAGGAGGCAGGCCAGGTTCTCGGTCTCTCAAAAACTCAGATTTTCTTCAAGGTAACGCTTTTGCAGATGATCAAGCGTATAGTTCCGCCTATGTCTAATGAAATAATTACATTGGTCAAGGATACTTCGCTTGCCGGCACTATTTCCATGCAGGAGCTTATTTGGGCAGGAAAGGCATTTTTGAAGGGATCGCAAGGTATTTCAGGTCAGATTTGGCCTTTGTTTTTTACCGGAGTATACTATTTGGTGTTTAGTGCTGTGTTAACGCTTTTGTTCTCTCGTCTTGAAAAGAAACTCAGCTATTTCACGGTGTGAGGAGGTGTTGTCATGGCTAGGCTTGAAGTGAAAGATATTTTTAAGAGCTTTGGAAAGACCGAAGTGCTTAAGGGTATCAGTTTTGAAATGGAGGGCGGAGTTCTTGCCATAATAGGCTCCTCCGGCAGTGGCAAAACAACGCTGCTTCGCTGTCTGAATTTTCTTGAAACACCGACTTCTGGACAGATAATAGTCAACGGTGAGAAGCTATTTGATTCGTCTGTAAAGGAAAAGTTCAGCGATAAGCAGATTCGTAAAAAGCGGCTTCATTTCGGACTTGTTTTTCAGCAGTTTAATCTTTTCCCTCAGTATAATGTTATTGACAACATAACGCTGTCTCCGCGGCTTCGTGCTAAAACCGCTAAGTATTACGGGCGGTCCAAATCAGAAGTGCTCGGTGAAATCAACTTAAATGCCGTCAAGCTTCTCGAAAGGGTCGGTCTCTCCGACAAGGCGACATTTTATCCCTGTCAGCTTTCAGGCGGACAGCAGCAAAGAGTGGCGATTGCACGCGCACTTGCGTTGGAGCCTGATATCCTTTGCTTTGACGAGCCGACAAGCGCGCTTGATCCTGAACTGACCGGCGAGGTGCTTCGCGTAATCAAAGGACTAAAATCTAAAGACAGTACCATGATTGTCGTAACGCACGAAATGGATTTTGCAAAGAATGTTGCAGACCGGGTTATATTCATGGCGGACGGCGTTATCGAGGAGGCGGGAACGCCGCAGGATATATTTGATAATCCCAAGAGTGCCAAGACCCGTGCGTTCCTGCAGAATTCACTTGAGAATATTTAACCTTACATAAGACCAAAAAGAGTACACATTGTGTACTCTTTTTTTGTTGATAACCGGTTTCGACGGATTGCGCGGACTGCGGGTGGTATCATTATAAAAGAAACGGGGGGGCGGATGATATGCAGTCTATTTATATTGATTCTTTTATTATTTTTAATTTTTTAATGGATTATTTTTCGCTTTTTTTGACGTCGCGCATACTTCGCCTTTCAACGACTGTCGTACGTATATCGGCTTCGTCTGTTCTGGGCTGTTTGTATGCAGCGTTAAGCGTGCTGTATTCGAGACCCTTTTGGATAATTTATACCGTAGCCATGCCTTTTTTGCTTGTTCTTGTCGCCTTCAGCTTCCGCTTATGTCGCGTATATATCAAAGCGACCGCTTTGTTTTGGTGTATATCGTTACTTTCCGGCGGAATTGTCGGCGCCGCAGTAAATCTGATTTCGCAGGCAGATGATTCTTACAGAATAAACGGTTTGCTAATTATAGCAGGGGCATTTATAAGTCTGTTATTTGCAAAGCTAATGAATAAATCAATAAGGCAAAAGCTTTCCTGCGTTTCCTGCAGCATATCCTTTGAGTATTGCGGAAATGTCTTTAAGTTAAACGCAATTGTTGACAGCGGAAATTTTGCTACTGAGCCTGTTACCGGATTACCTGTCATATTTGCCAGCCGTCAGTCGCTTATAAGTCTGTCGGACTCACAGCTTAATCTTTCGGTTGCCGCAGGCGGAATGGAACAGAAAAGACTGTTTCGGGCCTTTAGACCGAACGGAATCGTTTGCTTTTCGGCAGGTAAAAAGCGGTTGAACGACGCCGTAATTGCCGTAGATGACATCAGTACAGATTACAACGGCGCTGACGCCATAGTGCCGCTTTCAATTATTTAATGTGAGGTATTTGTTATGCTCAAGAATATTATAAGTCTATTCAGAAAGATATTTTTCTTTGAAATACCCGATAGTGTCTTTTATATTAACAGCAGTGAGGAGTTGCCGCCGCCGCTTCCGGCTGATGAGGAATTCAGGCTGCTTTCACGATTAAATGACGGCTCAGGAACGGTAGAGGACAGAAATAAGCTTATTGAACACAACCTCAGGCTGGTTGTATTTATAGCTAAAAAATTTGAAAATACAGGTATCGGGACAGAGGATCTGGCATCAATAGGAACTATAGGCCTTATAAAGGCGGTAAAAAGTTTCAGGCTGGATAAAAACATCAAGCTTGCAACCTACGCATCACGCTGTATAGAAAACGAAATACTGATGTATATACGAAAAACCTCTCAGTCGCGAAACGAAATATCAATCGACGAACCGCTTAACGTGGATTGGGACGGCAACGAGCTTCTTTTGGGGGATGTGCTGGGCAGCGACGGCGAGGAGATAAATAAAGGTATCGAAAAAGAGGAGGAAAGAAATATAATTCTCCGCGCAATCAATCAGCTCCCCGAACGCGACAGATTGATAGTCTCCATGCGTTTCGGTCTTAACGGCTGTAAGGAACAGACTCAAAAGGCTGTAGCCGAGTATATGGGTATATCGCAGTCCTACATATCGCGCCTTGAAAAAAGAATACTCTCAAGGCTGAAGCGGGAGATAGCTAAATTGATTTGAGAAAAATACCTTTTCTTCCGGAAAAAAATGTGATAAAATATTCCTATAACTAACCGAAAGGAACAAAGATGTTTTCACAATTTATCCCGGATATCATAATCGACTCTGTCTATAATGCCGATGCTGAGTTTTACCGTGACTTTGGCTCCAAATGCATTATCCTCGATATTGACAACACATTGGTGTCAGACGGAACCTCCGACCCGGACGAAAGAGCTAAGCGCTATGTTGATGATTTGAAAGCAAACGGCTTTTTTGTCGCTATTGCTTCCAATAATTCAAAGGAACGCGCAGAGAGATTTTGCCGCGAGCTTGACGTATTCTTTACATTTAAGTCCGGCAAGCCGAAACGGCGTTCGCTTATACAGATAGCCGCATATTTCGGAATAAAGCCCAATGAAATAACGGTGGTCGGAGATCAGATACTGACAGATATACTTATGGCAAAGCGGTGCGGAGCACACGCGGTTCTCGTAAAGCCCATAAATCCGTATGAAAACGGCCTTTTCTATATAAAGAGACTTATCGAGAAGCCCTTTATTCGAAAATACTACCGACAAAAAAGGAAGGTTAGGCAATGAGCGCGCATTTCGGACCGGGCGGCAACTCCCGCGAGTTTGCCGCTGCGGGTTATAAATCAACATTATTCGCTCCGGCATGGGTTAAGCAATACGGGCTTGATGCATATGAGTATGAGGCCAGCAGAGGCGTCAATGCGTCCCTTGATACATTCAAAGCGATAGGGGAGGCCGCAAAACAAAACGGTGTAAAGCTTTCGCTTCATGCTCCGTACTTTATTTCGCTGTCCGGAATAGAAGAGGCGAAGCGCATGGGCAGTATCCGATATATCACGGAAAGTGTTGCCGCGGCGCATGCGCTGGGTGCAGGCATTATAGTAATTCATTGTGGCAGTGCTTCAAAGATTTCCAGACAGCAGGCTGTTAATCTCGCTAAGGATACCTTGACACATGCCATTGCCGAGGTGGAAAAAATGGGTATCGATGATGTTTTCCTCGGTATAGAAACAATGGGAAAGGTGAATCAGCTCGGCACGCTTGAAGAGGTTATCGACATTTGCACCATCGACCCGAGACTTCGTCCCGTCGTTGATTTCGGCCATCTGAATGCCAGAGAATGCGGATTGTTTTCAACGGTCGAGGATTTCAAGCGCGTATTTTGCCGTATCGGAGAACAGCTTGGCGATGCTTGTGCAAATGAGCTTCACTGTCATTTTTCAAAAATAGAATACACCTCAGGCGGCGAGAAGAAGCATCTGACTTTTGAAGATACCGTATTCGGGCCGTCTCCGGAGTTATTTATCGAAGCAGTTAAGCAGCTGAAGGTTTCTCCGACTGTTATTTGTGAATCCGACGGGGTAATGGACCGCGACGCTCTTTATATGAAGAGGCTGTATTTGGAAGAGGGTGTGTGATTTGAATCATATTGAATCGTTTGCAAGCGGCATCAATGAGGGCTGTGCGGCGCTGATAACAGATGAAGTTTCACGCAGATATCTCAGCGGTTTTTCTTCATCCGACGGAGTGCTTTACATTGTTTCCGATCGTGCATATCTTTTTCTCGACAGCCGTTATACGGAAATGGCTTATGCCGCAAAGGCAAGGGGAGATATTCCGGATTTCATAATTGTGAGTGATACCCGCCCATTTGAAGAAATCCATAAAATCAACCGTACGGAACGCGTTTCAACCATTCTATATGAGGACAGGCGAACCACATGCTACGAGCTTAAGTGTCTGCGCGAGGAATTTCCTAAGATTCGTTTCAATTCATTAGGAAACAGAATCGAACAGATGCGTATAGTGAAAAGCAAACGTGAAATAGAATGCATTAAGGCGGCGCAGAGCATTACAGACGCAGCCTTTGAGCATATACTCGGGTTTATTGCAGTCGGCAAAACCGAACTCGACGTCGCAGGGGAGCTTGAACACTTTATGCGTTGCCATGGCTCGGACGGATTTGCCTTTGAAACGATATCCGTTTCCGGAATAAAGAGTTCAATGCCGCACGGAAGACCCGAAGCGGTTGAACTGACTGAAAATTCATTTTTGACTATGGATTTCGGAGCCAGGGTAGACGGCTATTGCTCGGATATGACCCGTACGGTGGTTTTAGGCCGAGCCACAGATGAAATGAAGGAGGTTTATCAAACCGTCCTCAAGGCGCAAAGTGCGGCGTTTGATGCCATATGCGGCGGTGTTTCCGGTGATGTTGTGGATAAAGCGGCGCGCGATTATATAGACAACTCTGTTTTCAGAGGAACATTCGGTCATTCTACGGGGCATTCGCTCGGCCTTGAGATTCATGAAGCTCCGGGATTCTCGGCGGTTAATACCGAGAGCATTCCGTCAGGTGCGGTGGTTTCTGTTGAGCCGGGTATATATCTGAACGGCCGCTTTGGTGTCAGAATCGAGGATATAGTCAGATTGACTGATAACGGATTTGAAAATCTGACTCGTTCGCCCAAAAACTTGATTGAAATTTGAATATACTATTGAATTTTTTTGGTTTTTATTATATAATTACTTGTACTTTTGGAATGATTTATTCAATGGAGGAATAATAAATATGATATTGGCAGGAGATTTCAGAAACAATGTGACGTTCGAGGACGACGGTAATGTGTTGCAGATTATCGAGTTCCAGCATGTTAAGCCCGGAAAGGGCGCGGCTTTCGTAAGAACTAAGCTTCGTAATGTTATTACCGGCTCGGTTGTAGAACGCACATTCAATCCTACAGATAAATTCCCGCTTGCTGTTATAGAAAAGATGGATCTTCAGTATCTTTATGACGACGGTGAGCTCTACTATTTCATGGATGCCGAGACCGGCGATCAGGTCCCTGTCAATAAGGATATGCTTCCCGACAACTTTAAGTTTGTCAAGGAAGGCGATACCTGCCGTATTCTTTCATATAAGGGTAAGGTTTTCGGTATTGAGCCGCCTATGTTTGTTGAACTTGAGGTTACTCACACAGAACCCGGCGTAAAGGGTGATACCGCGACCGGTACTACGAAGCCTGCTACTCTCGAGACAGGAGCAGAGATAAAGGTTCCGCTTTTTGTTAACGAGGGTGACGTTCTTAAGATTGATACCCGTACAGGCGAGTATCTCGAAAGAGTTTAACTGAAGACGGTTGAAGCACACGCTTTCCGATGACTGCGGGTGCTTTCGGCAAAATAATTTGTCGTCGGAGAAAAAGGGGGAAATATGACAGTTACTGAAAAGGTTGCATATCTCAAGGGCCTTATGGAAGGCATGAATTTCGATACAACCACCAATGAGGGGAAAATTCTTAAGGCAATTTGCGAGATTCTTGACGATATGTCTGTCGATATCGAGGACATGAATCAGGAGGTTTCCACTCTCAATGATTATATTGAAGAGATTGATGAGGATCTCGGCGATCTTGAGGAGCTTATATACGACGAAGACGACTGCTGTTGCTGTGATGACGACGATTGTGATTGCTGCGACGAGGATTATGACGACGACTTCGATGACGATCAGTTCTTTGAAGTTACCTGCCCGAATTGCCAGGAGAAAGTCGTACTTGACGATTCCATTGATCCCTCAAGAGTGATTTGTCCCAACTGCGGCACGGAATTCAGCGATATTATAGATAAGTAAAAAATCAAAAAGGGTGCGCTTCGAGCGCATCCTTTTTGTATGTATCAGCAAAAATTAAGACACCCGAGAGGTCAATGCCTTTCGGGTGTACTGATATTAAATGATGCTTGCGCGGCTTGCGCTGAACAAATATGAGTAAGCGTTGATGAAAAGATCCGGCGCGAGTCTTTCGGCCTCCAGCTCTTCCAACTTGTCAACAGTACCGTTTAAGTATTCATTTATACGAAATATAGCTGTGTCGGTACGCATAATAACCGTTGCATACCGCTGTTCCATGACTTCCCAGCCGAAGGGCTTGTTAATCATGTACCAGTCTTTTCTGTGATAATCCTTAAGCTTTGTCATTCGCTTTTTGAGCTCTTCAAGGCGGGGAAGTTCTTGTTTAAGCGCCGATTTGCTCTTTTTATATGCGCCTATTAGTCTGTTGCCGATAGAAGCCTTATACTCAAGAGCGCGGCAAACAAGCTCGTAGTATTCGTAAATATTGTTGAATTCGCCGTTTCTTGTTTTTGCAGAAGAAATTCTATCCGCACAGCTTCTGTAGTGAGCTTCGATTTTTTCACCCTCGCCGTTATCAAAGAATTTGTCGTCGAAGCCGAGCAAAACGTCAAGCCACATGAATGCCTTTGAATATACATTTCCGGGGTTGAGACCGTTTGAATGTCCTGGGAGACACTCAATTTCGGCCAAAACCTTGAAATCGTCGAGGTTAATGTCCGTGCAGTATTTGAATCTCTTTGCAAATTCCTGCTCATTATACGGACCGTTAAAATTGATTTCGGCAAAGAGCTGAAGTCCCTGTAAGGTGGTGTATATATGAGCCTCGGTGTTGTCGTCGCCCCAAATGGTGCAGAATACTTCTTTAATTCCTTCTTCAGCGCAAACCTGCAAAGCGGCATCGGTATAATCTATTGAGCGCTGCTCCCACGGGGCAATGCTGTACCAGGTGTGAACACCGCCGGCGAATACCGGTTCGGTGCCGAAGGCCCTGTGCTTTGCTATATATTCGCGGTAAAATTCTTTGTCATCGCGGTAATAATCCCAGTAAACAAGAGTAACATCTTTCGGGTATGCTTCGAGAACCTTGGGAGGTATCACGCAGTCTTTGCTGTAGTACTCAGAGTTTCCGATTGCGCTTGAGAAGAACATGTCGCTCCAAATCATCGGCTTCAGACCGTATTTGTTTACTATTTCGCGAACTCTGCCGAGATGCTCAAGCATTATGTCAAATCTGTTTCTGTAGCCGTTTTTAGTGAGGTATTTGCCTTCACCCAGCGCAAAAGCTTCATCCATACCAATGTGAATACGCTTTGTGCGGACGTTTTCGCTCGCACTTTTTATGAGCGCGTCGATAAATTCATAAACCTTTTCTTCTCCTACAAGCAGAGTATCGGCGTCCATCTTCATATCGTTGTATGCGTTCCAGCGAAGTGCGTCCTTGAGGTGGGCAAGCGTCTGAATGCAGGGAATAAGCTCAATTCCGAGCGCATAGGCGTAGTCATCGAGCATTTTCATTTCCTTTCCGGTATATCTACCTCGCATATATCCGAAATAGGGGTATTCCTTTACCTCGTAGTTGTCCTCGCAGTAAAGCATAAACATATTCAGACCCATGACTGCGGACTTTCTCAGCAGGTTTTTAACATTATCGGTATTGATTACCGCATTGGACTGAGCGATATCGTACATTGAGCCGCACATGGTGAATCTCGGATGCTCGGTGACGGTAAAGCTGTCCTTTCCGTAACTTATGTTTTCAAACAGCAGTCCGACCCCGCGGAAGAAATGGGCTTTTTCACTGAAGGTGATTTCGGCTTTATTGCCGTCGTAGCTGACTTTAAGTATGAATTCGGTTGTTTTTACGCAGTTGATTTCTATGTCCTTTGAGCATCTGTATTCGTCCTTGAGTATCTCAAGACCTTCTTTGAGATCGGCACAATCGCCTGTGAGTTTAATGTTCATTTCTTAATTCCTTTATTTGATATTAATAAGGCAAACCGCATGAGCTGATATGCCTTCAAGCCGTCCGGTAAAACCGAGCTTTTCTTCTGTGGTGGCTTTTATATTTATGTCATCGAGATTAATCCCGAGCGCAAGCGACATTGCACGGCGCATGTCCGAAATGTATTTTTTAAGCTTTGGCTGCTCGGCTATAACTGTACAATCAATATTTCCGATCGTAATGCCGTGCTCGGTGAGAATTTCTCTTGTCAGCATGAGCAGCTTTTCGCCGGATATGCCTTTATAGCGGTCGTCGGTATCCGGAAAATGCGCTCCTATATCGGGAAGTCCCGCCGCGCCGAACAGCGCGTCGATTACAGCGTGGGTCAGCACATCCGCATCAGAATGTCCCATTAAACCCATTTCATACGGTATTTTCACGCATCCTATCCAAAGCTCGCGCTCCGGCGCAAATCTATGCACATCGTAGCCGTGTCCTATCTTGGTCTTCACTTGTTTTCCTTTCTTGCTTTCAGCAGCATTTCGGAAAGCGATATGTCGTCTTTTACTGTCAACTTGATATTATCACATCCGATATTTACAAGCTTAATCCTGAATCCGGCGTCGCTGACTATTGCGCAGTCGTCGGTATATTCACGCGCTTTGTCCATCACGGCGACGGAGGCGGAGTACATATCCTTCATAAAGACCTGCGGAGTCTGGACAGCATAAAGCCCGTCTCTGTCGACTGTTGCGCTGATAAAGCCCGATTTATCGGCGCGCTTCATACTGTCGCTGACCTTTGTAGCGGCACAAGCCGCGCCGTGGCGAAATGCAGCTTCGTACAGCCTGTCTATTGCCTGTGCCGTTATAAGAGGACGGGCGCCGTCATGAATAGCGACATATTTGCATTTATCCGATACCGTTAGAAATCCGTTTTTTACCGACTGTGCTCTCGTGCCTGCGCCGACGGCAACCTTGACGGGTATATCAAGTTTCATGCCTGCGATAAGCTTTTGAATCTCGTCCTTTTCGCTTGCTTTTACAACAACTATTATTTCTTTGCAATATTTACTGTCGTTAAAAGCAGTTATACTGTAGGAAAGGACAGGCTTTCCGTCAAGCTCCAAAAGTTGCTTTGATATATTTGAGCCGTCAGTGTTCATTCTGGTGCTGCTTCCGGCGGCTGTTATAACAGCGGAGCAAAAGAAATCTTTTCCCGCATAGGAAAAAGCACTGATTAATTTTTTTAGATTTACCGTTGCTTTTGTAAGACCGCTGTTCATTCAAACCTCCGTTATTAGTTTTTTGCGGTAGCAATACAATTAAAGCCGAGCGCAAGGCTCGGCTTTAAGTTAGTGTTTAGCCCTCGTAGTTGTAGCCGAGAACGAGCGCCTTTTCGTTTGCTTCCGCAAGCGCCGGTTTCTTTTCCTTGATGGAGTCTACCATCAGCTGCTTAAAGAAATCGTAATCAAACATCTTGGATGCCTTAATAAGATAACCGAGTATAACGACATTTGCTTTACCGGAGAGTCCTGCCTTGTCGGCAAGCTCGGTAGCGGGAATGTAGAGTGCCTTTATATCGGTTCTTTTTGACTTTTCACTGATAAGCGAACTGTCGCATATCATAATGCCGTCCTTTTCAACCTTGCTTTCGAATTTATAATATGAGGGCAGGTTGAAGCAAAGGAAAATATTGGGATTATCAACAAGGGGAGACCCTATTTCTGTATCTGATACTATGACAGAGCAGTTACAGGTGCCGCCGCGCATTTCCGGGCCGTAGGAGGGAAGCCAAGTAACATTCTTATCGGCCTTCATGCCTGCAGTTGCAAGCTGCTTGCCGGCAAAAAGAATGCCCTGACCGCCGAAACCGGCGAGAAGAATCTTATACATATTATTTATCCTCCTTTGCGGTTTTATCCTTGTAAACGCCGAGCGGATAGTACGGAATCATATCGGTTCTTATCCATTCAAGCGCCTGCTCGGGTGTTTTGCCCCAGTTTGTCGGGCAGGAGGAGAGGACCTCGATAATAGAGAAGCCCTGTTTGTTGTTCTGGATCTCAAATCCCTTCTTGATTGCTTTCTTTGCTTCCTTGATATGAGCTACCGAGTCAACGGCAACACGCTGAGCAAAGGTTGTTCCGTCAAGCGTGGACAGCATTTCGCAGATTTTCAGGGGAGTGCCCTGTATCTTGGGGTCGCGTCCGTAAGGGCTTGTAGTGGAGACCTGACCGGGGAGTGTAGTGGGAGCCATCTGACCGCCGGTCATACCGTAAATTGCGTTGTTTATGAATATGATTGTGATATTTTCACCGCGTGCGGCAGAGTGTACTGTCTCGGCAGTACCGATTGCCGCTAAGTCGCCGTCGCCCTGATAAGTAAATACTATATTATCCGGCATGGCACGCTTAACGCCTGTGGCAACTGCAGGAGCCCTTCCGTGAGCGGCTTCAATCATATCACAGTTAAAATAATTGTATGCAAAAACCGAGCATCCGACCGGCGCAACACCGACGGTTCTGCCTTCGCATCCGAGCTCATCTATCGCTTCGGCAACAAGACGGTGAACTATACCGTGCGTGCAGCCGGGGCAGTAATGAAACGGAGTATCGGTCAATGCCTTGGGTTTATCAAATACTACCATTTTTTAGTTCCTCCCGTATGTCTTGTTCATCTCAACGATTTTGTTGTATACCTCATCAACAGAGGGCAGCATACCGCCTGTGCGGCCGTAGAACTCAACCGGTCTCTTAAACTGTGTAGCGAGCTTAACATCGTCCACCATCTGACCCTTGTTGAGCTCAAGCGAAAGAAATGCCTTTGCAGTCTCTGTAAGCTTGAGAATTGCCTTTTCCGGGAAGGGCCATACTGTAATGGGGCGGAGAAGTCCCACTTTGATGCCTTCGCTTCTTGCCCGGTCTATAGCGGTTTTTGCAATGCGCGACGTTATACCGAAGGATACTATTACTATATCGGCGTCTTCGGTGAGATACTCCTCGCTTTTAACCTCGTGTTCTTTGATATACTCGTATCTCTTGAAACGCTCGTTGACGATATCTTCGAGTTCGTCGGGCTGGATGTAAAGCGAGTTTACTATATTATGTACTCTGCCGCCCTGATGTCCGTTGCAGGCCCATGTTTTTTCGGGAATTTCTCTGCTCTTGTGGCTTTCAAAATCAACCGGCTCCATCATCTGACCGAGAGCGCCGTCGGCAAGAATCATAACTGGTGTGCGGTAGATGTCGGCAAGATCGAATGCCTCCATTGTAATATCGGCGATTTCCTGAACATGAGCAGGCGCAAGTACGATTATGTGCATATCGCCGTGTCCGAGTGCCTTTGTAGCCTGAAAATAGTCGGCCTGACTGGGCTGAATACCGCCGAGTCCGGGGCCGCCGCGCTGTACATTGACGATAACGCAGGGAAGATCGCTTCCGACTATGTAGGAAACGCCCTCGCTCTTCAAGCTGAGTCCGGGCGAGGAGGAGGATGTCAGAACTCTGTTACCGGTGCTTGCCGCGCCGAGGACCATGTTGATTGCGGCAATTTCACTTTCTGCCTGAAGGCAGAGACCGCCGATTTTAGGCATTCTCTTTGCAAGTGTTTCGGAAATTTCCGTTTGAGGTGTGATGGGGTATCCGAAGTAAAGACGGCAGCCTGCTTTTATGGCAGCCTCTGCGATTACCTCGTTGCCCTTCATAAGTACTTTACTCATTTTGAACTCCTATACTTAATCTAATTTCTCAACTTTAATGACAACATCCGGGCACATGGTAGCGCAGAAAGCACAGGCAATGCACTTAGAAGCGTCGGTAATGCCGGCGGGATGATATCCCTTTTTGTTGAGCGTGGTCTTGTCAAGTGATATTATCTTCTTGGGACAAGCAGTAACGCATAGTCCGCAGCCCTTGCATAAGTCCACGTTAAAGGTTACTTTGTTCATAAAATTACCTTTTTCCCGTTTGGAAATAACTCCTGTTTCGGGAATAACCCTTCCGTAAGAATTGTACATAGATATGGTATTTGCCGAATCTATATTTAATGACTATTATACCACCTGCAAAAATAAAAGGCAATAGAATATACTCTAAAAATAGCGCAAAAAGTAATATATCATCAGCATTTTGGGGAAAATATGACAGTAGCGCGAAGATTGACATTAAATGTGAATAATGGTATCATATAAATATAAAATTATTCGGAGAATAGGTATGAACAGGATGATCCGAAACAGGCTTTTGCGGCTTGTATCTTTGATTTTGATTATCGTATTTATTGTGTCTCTTGTTTCTTGCTCTTCTGAATCGGATGAGCAAGCAAAAAAAACCATAAACAGCACTCAGGATGACACTGACATTAATTACTCCTCGGTAAAGAGCTATTTTACGGAAGCGGAATCGCTGTTGAATCAATTGCCCGACATCGATTTCGACGGTGCAGAGCTTAGAATTGCCGCGTCCGACTATTCGACTGTGCTGCCTGATTCTTTGAGCGACTCATACAGCCTGGCAATATCATACAGAAACTATCTTGTGGAGAAGAAGCTCAATTGCAAAATCGTTGCCGTACAACCCGCCGAAAGCGGAAGCTTTATTGACACTGTAAATCAGCAAAATTCGTCTGAGGATTGCTGTGAGCTTGCTTTCGTACCCTCCGGCCTTCTTCCCACACTTATCACGCAGAATGCAGTTGCCGATATCGGCATGCTGCCTTTTGTCGATCTTACAAAGTCATACTACGACAGTGACGCGGATTATTCCCTAAAGCTCGGTTCTTATACGTACGGAGTCTGCGGAGCGGCAACCTATTCTCCGGAAAATGAATACTGTGTCTTCTTTAACGAAAGAATTATTGAGAATTTGGGCCTTGATAGTCCCGTAAATCTTTATCGGTCAAACAATTGGACCTGGGATAAGCTCTTGCAAATGGCTACTTCCGCTTATAAGGATATTGACGGCAACGGATATTTCGACGAAAACGACCGTTACGGCCTAACCGCTACCGTCAGTGACTCTGATTTAATTGATGTGATTTGCGCGTCTGCGAACCAACGGTATATTGAGAACACACCGTCGTCTCTTACGCTTGTATATAATAATGAGAAAACATCCTCGATTATCTCCACGGCACAGTATATTTTGAATCAGGAAATGTTTTTCGGTGATAAAAAGAAGGTCAACAGCCAGGCTAACGGTCTGTTTATCAACGGCGGAAGCATGTTTATGATAGCTCCTCTCAGCGAGGCAGTTAATATATCAGCCATGAAAAATGATTTCGGCTTGGTCCCTCTGCCTAAAATTTCGTCTGAGCAACCGAATTATTATACCATGCTCGGTGATTCGGCACCGGTGATATGCGTGCTGTCAGGTGCAAAAAACACCGATCTCGCCGGCGCGGCGCTGGAGGCTCTGTCGGCGGCGTCATATCATTCTCTTGAGCAGGCTTTTGCAGAACTTTATATGCAGTATTACCTCAGAAACGAAACCTCTGTCCGCATGTTGACGGATATAAATAATAAGATTTACTATGAGACGGTATATATGTTGGGTTCAGCTTATGCCGAGCTTACGCAGTATACGGTAGATATTGTAAAAAATGCCGTTATTAAGGGCGGAGCATTCCAAAGCGGATACCGCGCAGCAGAAACGGCTTTTAATAAATTTATTCAAAGCGGAAGTATAAACCTTAGTTAAAAAGAAAGGATTGGAAAGAAAGAATGAAACTACTCAAAACAAAAATGGCAGCTGTATTACTTACAGTCGCAGTGGCGCTTGGCGGAGTTATAGCCGGTATTATTCTAATACCTACGGTGCAGGCCGATAATAATGTAAGCGCCTCAAATACCGACGACCCTCTGGTATCGCTCAGCTATGTAAATGAGGTGCTCGTTCCTCAGATCAAAGCCGATATCCTTTCTTCCGTTACAAACGGTGATACGGCTTCCTCCGGTTCTTTCTTCTCTGTAGTGCGTCTTACATACGGACAGAAGCTTTTGTCCTGCGGTTCGGTTGAGATTGTACTTCGCTCCGGTAAATGCTCGGCTCTTTGTCCCGGTGTTAACGGTATAGGCGACCTGACATCAGGCGCAGAACTGTCCAACGGTCAGCAGCTTACAGCAAATAATCTTTGCCTTATTCCGAGAAATGACGGCAGAGGAATAATTTGTTCAACCGGCGAGGCATATGTAATGGTTAGGGGGCAATATACCATTGAATAAACTGAAAAAGCTCATTTGTTTATGCGCGGCTGCGGTTGTAGTCTTGCAAATAGCTTTTTCCGGCACAGTTACTGCCTCCGCATATGCGTATTACCAGACAAATACCGATACTCTTATGCGTATCGGAAAAATGTATAAAACAAGCTCCGAGAATTGTCTTGCCTTCAGCGACGGACTCAATTCCACAGGTGACCTCGGCATTCACTTTTATACCAACGTTAACGGAGTAAATTACTCGATTCTTACAGCAACCGGCAAGGTGTTTGTAACCTGCGACGCAAAGCTGTCGAGCAGTGAGAGCAGAGACAGGGTCAGCGATACATACGGCTCTAAATACTCACCCTATTCGCTTATTACAAGCAGCACCTATACCTTTGAAAATTACGAGTATTATCTCAATGTGCTCAAATCAAAGCTGGGCGTTAATGTTTTTCCTGCGGTAAACGGGACAAAAGTTTATCTCTGCGCAGGGAAGTTTGCCAGCGAGGCTGAAGCTAACGCGGCGATTTCTTTGTATTACCAAAAAACCGGCGTTACCTTTACTCCCTTGCTTCCTAATGTAAATACTGTTGCCGTTGCCGATTTGAATACAGGCGATACTCTCCTTAAAGTAGTGTCGTCTTCATCACAGGCTCTCTGCGCATATCCTGTTCAGCCCAACAATGACAAGGCTCAGAAGTATTACTTGAACAATCACCATAATTACTCATACGAAGGTGTTTTTGAGTATAAGGCCTCCTCCGGCGGATTGGCAATGGTGAATATCATTCCGCTTGAAGCGTATGTGCGCGGAGTAATACCGTATGAGATATACACTTCATGGGGAGATGAAGCTATCAAGGCTTTTGCGGTTACGGTTCGCACATTTGCTCTTTCTAATATGAATAAGCACACCAAAGATGGCTTCAACCTTTGCGATTCGAGCAATTGTCAGGTCTACCGCGGATTGAAGAAGGCTACCGAGCGTACAAATCGTCTTGTTGCCGAAACATCGGGTAAGGTAATTACCTACAACGGCAAACTCATTGAGGCATATTATTCCGACAACGGCGGCGGAACTACTGAGGATGTATCAAACATCTGGGGAAGCGACCAGTCTAAATACCCTTATCTCAAAGGTGTGCTGATTCCCGAGGAAATGTATTTTCCAAGCAGTAATCTCGAGTTTTCAAATCTCGTCACCAAGAGTGCGCTTTCAGATTATCTTATGAGTAAATCCAATGTTAAGGCGAAACTTTCCGGAGGGATATCGAACATTGAGGTCATAAACCGTACGCCGTCCGGATATGTTTATCAGTTGCGTTTGACAGACAATTACGGCAAATCCATGGTCATAACAAACGGCAGTAATACAAAAAGCGTTTTGTCTAAGTATGTCAAAAGCTCGAAGTTTTACATAGGATTGCCTATTGTTGAGCTGCTTAATGACGGACAATCCAAGGAAAACATTAATTCTGCCGAGGTAAAGGTCATAACGGCTGACGGCGACTCCGTCAGAAGTGAATATCTCATGGACGGAGCAGGTCTGAGTACCAAAGTCCTTACTGCAAACGGTTTAAGAAGCCTGAATTACACGACCGGTTCATATCTCATAACCGGCAAGGGCTGGGGACACGGTGTCGGAATGACGCAGGAGGGTATCAATGCTCTCTCCAACCTCGAATATTCATATGAAGATATCATCAAGCGCTTTTATACAGGCGTATCTATAGTTGATCATAATACTCTTTAATATTTATACGGCGCCTCTCAAAATATAAGCGGCGCCGTGTTTTTATACCTGATTGATAAATAGAAAACCCATCGGGAACGGCCGTTCCCGATGGGTTTTTCTTATTACGCTATTATTAGATTATTAAGTTAAACAGCGGGTTCTTCCGGAATGATTATTGCGCCGACAATGTACGCAATAATACCTGTTCCTGCCATACAGCAAAGCACGACCGTACCAAGACGAACTATAGTAGGGTCAATTTGAAAGTAGTCGGCTATTCCTGCGCAGACTCCGCACAGCATTTTGTTTGTTCTCGAACGGTATAATCTTTTCATATTGCTCGTCCTTTCATGCTTATTTATCTATTGCGTGTTTAATGAATTCCCTGAACAGGGGATGTGCCTTGTTGGGACGCGATTTGAATTCGGGGTGGAACTGAACTCCGACAAACCACTTGTGCTCGGGTATTTCGACTATCTCGCACAGAACTCCGTCGGGCGACATTCCCGTGAATTTCAGACCTTTTTCTTCAAGCTCAGCCTTAAAGCTGTTGTTTACCTCATATCTGTGACGGTGTCTCTCTGATATATCGGTCGTACCGTATGCGTCAAAGGCGTTTGACTTTTCTTCTATACGGCAGGGATACGCTCCGAGCCTCATGGTTCCGCCTTTGTCGGTGACATCCTTTTGGTCGTTCATGAGGTCTATGACGGGATGTGTTGTGGAAGGGTTGATCTCAGAAGAGTTAGCGTCGGTCATACCGGCTGCATTGCGGGCAAACTCGACGACTGCCATCTGCATTCCGAGACAGATACCAAGGAAGGGAATGTTGTTTTCTCTTGCATATTTTATTGCGAGAATTTTGCCCTCGATTCCTCTGTCGCCGAAACCGCCGGGTACAAGTATCGCGTCAAAGCCTTTGAGCGTCTCTTGGTAGTTGCTCTCGTCAATGTTTTCGGACTGTATCCAGGAAATATTGACCTTTGCCATGTTTTCTATTCCGGCATGGTGCAGTGACTCAGCTACCGAGAGGTAAGCATCGTGCAGTTCTACATACTTGCCGACAAGTGCTACCTTGCATTCCGATACCGGATTGCGTTCCTTATCAAGCATCTTGTTCCATTCGCTCAGATCAGGTGCTTTATATACGAGCCCGAAGTGATTGAGAACGCATGCGGCGAGCCCCTCGTTCTCGAGAAGTACTGGCACCTCATAAATGCTCGATGCGGTTAGATTTTCTATAACATTGTCAGGCGATACGTTGCAGAAAAGGGCAATCTTGCGCTTCATATCGTCAGGAATAGGCGCGTCCGCACGGCAGACAAGTATGTCGGGCTGAATACCGAGCGACAGCAGCTCCTTTACACTGTGCTGTGTTGGCTTTGATTTAAGCTCGTTTGAGCCGGAGATATACGGAACAAGTGTCAAATGAATAAAGAGGCAGTTCTGGCGTCCTACCTCGACCTGAACCTGTCTCATGGATTCAAGAAAAGGCTGGCTCTCAATATCACCGACGGTACCGCCGATTTCCGTAATAACGAAATCACAGTCATTTTCGGTGCCGAGCTGATATACCTTGCTCTTTATTTCATTTGTTATGTGCGGGATTATCTGAACGGTGCCGCCGAGATACTCTCCTCTGCGCTCTTTTTGAATTACATTCCAGTAGACTTTGCCGGTAGTAATATTAGAAAGATGCGACATGCTCTCGTCGGTAAATCTCTCATAGTGACCCATATCAAGGTCGGTCTCCGTGCCGTCATCCGTTACGAACACCTCGCCGTGCTGGTAAGGACTCATAGTGCCGGGATCCACATTTATGTAAGGGTCAAACTTCTGCATAGCGATTTTATATCCGCGTGCCTTGAGCAGTCGGCCGAGAGAAGCGGCTGTTATGCCTTTTCCGAGACCGGAAACAACGCCGCCCGATATGAATATATACTTGGTTTCCATAAATCTTCCGCCTCCTTAAAAATAACATACCAAATATTTTATCACATGAATACTGATTTGTAAATAGATTATCATTTCACGAGACGCACTTTTTGAAGAAGTACGAATATTTTATCTCCCTTCGGGAATTGTAAAATATCTTCTTTGCTGATGCCTTTGATTGCAAACAGAACAAGCACATATACGATACCTGCTATGATTATCGAAAATACCGTAGATATTCTGAAGCCTATAAGTGAGGAGGTCAGCTTATAAACTGCGAGGGCTGTTAAGCCGCAGAGTACGCTCGAAACAAACGGCTTCATAAGAGTTTCCTTGATATAGGGCAGATAGCTTGTATATTTTGCAAGGAAGAAAAGATTGCAGGCGAGCATGACGAAATAACATATGGTAGTGCTTATCGGCGCGCCGTATATGCCTATTGAAGGAATATTGAGAAGTATCAGCTCAAAAATGAATTTTGCAAGAACGCCCAGTCCGTTTGATATAATGCTCTTCTTTTCATATCCGTGAGCCTGAAGCATTGCACCGGTGATCGATATAAAGCCTACGAATACTATGGATATCGCCAGTATCGAGAGGGAAGGACCTGCTATATCGACGGGATATATGTCGGTGCCTTTGATTTGATTATTGCTGAAAAGAAGCTTGAGAATCGGCTTTGCAAGTACGCCTACGCCGAATGCGGCAGGGAATACAATTATCGATACCATACGGAAGGCTCTGTTTTTAGCTTCAACTATTTCTCTGTTTTTTCCGACTGCAAGAGCGGCGGAGATCATCGGAAGAATACTTATCGAGATGGGATAAATAAGCGTCGTCGGCATATTGAATATTGTTACCGACATGGTTGTGTAGGCTCCGTACATGCTTGTCGCTACCGATTCGGTATAGGGTTCGCCGAGGGACTTTAAGCACTTAACAACAAACATTGAGTCAATAACGCTGGTGAGGTTGAGAATCGATGCCGATATTGTGATTGGTATCGCTATATAAATCAGCTTTTTGATGAGTGCGTTTGGACTTTCACAGTTTGTATCGCCGCATCGGTGGGTTAAGGGATGCTTTCTTCTGTAGTTGTTTGTACGCAGAACAAGATAAACAAAGCTGAAGATTACGCTTAATGTTACAGCCCCGATAATCAGCGAAGCTACGGCGGGGGCGCTCAGACCGGCTTTCATTCCGATATATCCGACTATCAGACCGAGTATCAGCTTAGTCAGTGCTTCAATTACCTGGGAAACGGATGTCGGAACCATGTCCTGCTGTCCCTGGTAATAGCCGCGGTATGCCGAAACTAGGGAAATAAAGAATACCGACGGTGCTATGGTCATTATGACCATATATCTGTCAGCCGATCCCGACCAATTTGCGATTTGACGGGCGAACAGCAGCATAAGCAGTGTTAAGAACAGTCCGAGTGAAAAAAACACCCTCTTTGCAATCCTGAATATGCGTTCAACTTCTTTGGCACGACCGCGTGCTTCGGACTGCGCTATCATTTTTGAAACGGCAACCGGAAGACCGGCTGTAGATATCATAAAGAACAGCGCGTATATCTGATACGCCGCGTTATAGTAGCCCATTACCTCGTCGCCGACTATGTGCTGCAGCGGTATCTTAAAAAATGCGCCTATAACCTTTACCAGGAGATTTGCTATCAGCAGAATGCTTGCTCCGTAAAGGAAATTTTGCTTATTGCTGCTTGGCTTGCTCATGCTTATGTACTCCTTTTGCGTTATTTTCCGATGAATTCATTTAGAATCGAGTTTTTCGGTACGTATTGCTTTGCAATCGACGGAAGCGGTGAGAGTCTTTCGATAATACTTTGTGCTCTGTAGTAGTATTTGCTGTCACTTTTGACGGTTGAAAGCAGTTTTAAGGCGTCGTCGCGAAGCACGAATATTTCATACGGAAGGTAGGAAGATACGGTATATTTTGCATTTTTTATATACGGCATAATATACAGCTCTTCTCCTTCGATGACATTGGACCATTGCTTCATAGTCGTATCTATATCAATAGAGCGATAGTTATAGTCGCGAACAAGGCGGCGGACAAAGCGGATGTCTCGTGAGGAAAAGAGCATTTTGCCGTCGGTATTATATCCGTTGTAAAGGCTTATATATACGCCGATATTCGCTGTACTTCCGATAGAATCCATAAGCCTGTCGTTTAATGCATGGATTCCCTCCAGAATAAATATCTCATTTTCCGCCGGAAAATATTCGTCGGGAAGCGTCGTGCGCTTTCCTGACATAAAATCATACTTAGAGAAGTGAAAAGGCTTATTCGCGCGGATTCTGTCGAGCGTTTCGGTTAAAAGATCAACCTCCAGATGTTCAAAGTGCTCATAATTCGGTGTGCCGTCGGCATTAAGCGGCGCTTCATTAGGAGATTTGAAATAATCGTCGGTAGAAATCGGTGTCACTTTTTTACCGAGCTTTGACAGCATATCGGATATTATGCCTGCACAGGTGGTTTTGCCGCTGCAGCTCGGACCGGCAAGTGAAACTATCTTTGCGTTGCCGGCGGCAAGCTCATTTACCACAGGCGTCAAGTGATTGTAAAAACTGTTTTCGCAGAAATCTATATATTCCTTAATCTGCTCGGGGCCGGAATGTCTTATGAATTCGGGATCTATCATGTCTGACATCTGTATCCCTCCTTTGGTAGTTATTACAGTGCCTCATATATCTTTGAGTACATTTTATCTATCGACTCAAAATACTTTATGTATTCCGTAGGATATTTATAAAATGAAAACCTCTTTACAGGTTGATAATTGGGGTCGGTGTTTACTATTTTTTTCGGCGATTGCGGCTTGTATATCTTGGTTACACCGCCCGCTCCGCAGGATATCACGGTCGCTATATCCTCCATCATGGCAATGTTGTAAAGGCAGAAGGCGCCTTTTACGGAGTAGCCGAGGTTTTCAAGATTGCCGACAGTGCCTTTCTGCCTGTATAAATAGTATGGCTGATAGCCTGAGTTTATACAGCTTGAATAAGAATAATCCGCCATTTTATCGGCTTTTTCAGAAGCGGTTTTTAATATCTCTCCAGCCATTGTACTGTCGCTTGCTCTTTTTCGGTATAAAGAATGTACCGTAATGTTTTCGGGAGAAAGCGACAATATATCGTCAACGCTTTTGAAAAAGCTCGTTTCACTGTCGCCGTCCAGACCGGCTATCAAGTCTGTGTTTATAATCGGGAAACCTATTTTCCGCGCAAGTGCAAATGCGTCGAAATACTGCCGTGCAGTATGGTTTCGGTGATTAATTCTGAGAACCTCGTCGTTAG
>JAQXGK010000031.1 GCA_029006345.1 Bacillota bacterium | reverse complement strand
CAGCTACAGCTGAGTAATACAGGCTATAATGTAAACATTAAAACAGCGCAGTCATTTGACTGCGCTGTTTTTCTTATATCTTTTGCCTCGGTTTTTTGGCCGTCGAGCCGCGTATTTATCCGAACTTAATACGCAAAAATGGCTTTTAATCTCAAAAGTACAGACGCGGGCAAAGCATTGCTTACGGTTCGTCGAAAAGCGCCGGATTATCGCTGAGTAGCTGCGACACAGTATCAAAAAGCCCCTGTGCCTGCATAAGCATAACCTGCGCGCCGCCGAAGCGTCCGAATGTCAGCACACCGCCGGCGGAGAGCGCGTCCTGCGCTCGCCAATACTGCTCGGAAGGCGACCCGAGATGCGGTGAGCTCAAAAATCTGCGGAGCCTGCCCTCGGCATCTATAACCGTGAAATCTGCCGGCGGCGCCAGCCGTCCGGGAACGCCGTTCCATTCCTCTATCCCGTGAATAAAGGTACAGGAGGTCAGATCGCAGCCTATCATGAGTATTTTTGCGTTAATTTCAAGGAGTTTATGCCACGACGAGGTCGGTCCGCAGGGCGTATGGCTCAGACAGTCCCCGCCGACTAACCAAGCCGCGTCACGGCCGAGTGCGGCAAGCGAATGAGTCGGATGCAGGCTTCGCAAAACGCCTGTACGGCGGCGAAAAAGCTCGGTCAGAATACCGACCTGCGACGGCGTCTTGTTTATATCGAAAATGAGCTCGGCGCTGTCCGCAACGCTCCAGGTAAGGGTGGGCAGTACAACAAGGCCTTCCGAAAAGAATCCGCACAGCGCGTCCAGTACGCCGTCCGCGCCGCCCTCTGTCGGCCCTATTTTCTTCATCGAACTATGTATAAGAACGGCATCGCACGGCTCAAGCCCCATGGCTTTCAAATCATTTTTCAGCGACTCGGATGTATTCATTTTTTTCCTCGTTAAGGCAATTTGCTTTGCCGGCAGCCGAAAAGGACTGCGAGGCAGGCAAGCTCTGCCGAATACTGTGACAAAACCTTTATTTCTTCTTATGAGCGCGTTCGTATTCGTCTTGGTACAGCTTTTCGATTTGCGCCGTCATAACCTCTGATGTAAACTTTTTCTCAAACTCGCTCTTTGCGCCGCGTCTCAGTTTATCCAAAAGCCCGGGGTCGCGGACAAGGCGCAAAATAGCCTCGGCCATAGCGTGGGGGTTCTTTTTTTCGACGAGCAGACCGTTTACTCCGTCTGTAATCACATATGGATTTCCGCCGAAATCCGTGACAACCGCCGGCTTGGACAGGCTCATTCCCTCCGCAAGCGCGAGAGATGTCGCTTCCGTGCCCCAGGAGCAATTGAGATTCACATCCATGATATTGCAGTACGGCGCCACATCGTTCACAAAGCCGGTAAACATAATAATATCGTCCACTCCGAGCTCGGCCGCTTTTTTCTCAAGTCCCTGCCGCTCGGGGCCGTCGCCCATAAATATAAAGCGAATTCGCTTCTCCCCCGCGAGCTGCTGCTTGACCTCTTGTGCGGTTTCGACGAGGTACGAATGTCCTTTATAATCCATAAGACGCGCGGAAATCAGACAAACAAACTCATCTTCGCCAATACCTATCGAACGGCGGAATTCGCTTTTCTCGGCAGGCGACAGGCTTCGCATCGGCTCGACGCCGTTTATAATTACGGTTATTTTTTTCGGATTTATTCCGGTTTCCGTCAGATTGTCCGCAGCCGCCTGTGCGACCGCGATAATGCTTGTGGCGAGAGTGTTATTTATGAATCCGTTTATTTGTTTGCCGGGGAAGGTAGTCAGTCTGCGCGGCATTTCGAATACGCAATGACGGGTATAAATACGGCTTTTTATACCGCAGAGATACGCCGCCAGTTTTCCGGCAAAGGATGAATGAGTGTGAACTATATCCGGCCGCTCGGCACGGATTATCGATTTATATTCCGCCACAGCACCCTTCTCCCACGAACGGTCGTGGCCCTTCTGAGTGGGTATCACACGGCAGCCGGTGCCCTCAATATGCGTAATAAGCTCACTGCCCGACGGAACGGCAACCGCGATATCAAATCGCGTGCGGTCTATACAGTTGAGAAAATGTATGAGAAGTCGTCCCGCACCCCCTATATTGGTATCGGTTATTATGTGAAGAACCTTTATCATTTGTGCAATCACCTCGCCGCCGCAGACGGCAATCTGTAGTCAAATACGGCAGTGCTGCGGAAATTTATGCCGTGTTGTCTGTCTGTTATTTTGCACAGCGCTTTAACAGGGTAGTCTTAAAAAATCTTATTTCATCTGAGCGCAGTATCAGCGCAAGTATCATATATACTGCAAATCCCGCCGCGGCGCACACCGCAACGCAGACAATGTTTGAAAGGCCGGTAAACCTCGACTGTATGAGATATACAAGCGCTCCCATGACCGCGGCGCAAATGAGCGACTTCAGAATATCGAGCCAGTCGCGCCCGGAAAGCAAGCGCTCTCCCTTTCTCATAACAAGGTAGTTTATCGTACAGTTTATCGCCGTCGCGATTCCGGAAATCAGCGCGATTCCGCCGACGCCCAGCTTTGACGAAAATAAAACAACAACCGTGATATTGACAGTCATGGAAACAAGCGAAGATACCATCGGAACCTTCATTCGCCCGTCGGCAAAGTAGGTCTTGGTAAGCACCTCATTGACCGACATAAACAGCATTCCCACCGCATAGCACCGAAGCGCCTCGGCAGTGAGCAGCGTGTCGGAGGCCGTAAATGCACCGCGCTGATATATTACTGCCGAAAAGGGCTCGGCAAGTATCATGATTCCTACCGTTATCGGCGCGATGATGAATACAAGTATTTTGACCGCCGTCAGCATTACCCGGCGCGACTCCTCCCGGTTGCCGGAGGCATTTGCGCGAGACATATACGGAAACAGAAGATTGGTTGCAACAAATGTAAAAACGCCTACTATTATGGTGTAAAGCTTGTTTGAATACGAAAGCGCCGTTATAGCGCGGCCGCTCTCCAGCCCGGAAGCGTAGCGCGTATTTATCAGCGAGCAGATCGGCTGAGTCCAGGTGCCGATGAGAATCGGAACGGCGTTTTTGAGCGCGCGCCCGATTTCCGGCGACCGCAGCGAGGTTTTGGGAGACCAGCGATAGCCCATCGAGTTTAGCTTCGGTATCTGCACAAACGCCTGCGACGCCCAGCCGAGCAGCATGGCGACTGCAAGTCCGACCACTCCGAATATGCGGTTGAGTGAGAAGAGGTATATCACCATTATTGAATTGGATACCAGGCTGATGAGTGCGGGGATCCTGAATTCCCCCAGCGACTGAAGTATTCCCACAAACGAAAACGCAAGACCTGTGAAAATAATCATCGGGAACATTATTTTCGTCAGTCCCGACGCAAGCGAAAGCACCTCCTGCGACGCATCCGGCGCAAGCAGGTAGACAAGCTTTCCCGAAAATACAACGCCGAATACCGCGATGACTGAGGTTATAATCACTATAAGGTTGACATATGAATTGGCAATCTTCATTGCCTCGTCCTTGCCGCGCTTGACGAGGACTTCGGAGAAAACGGGCACAAACGCCGCCGTTACGACGCCGCCAATAACAAAATCGAATATCATTATCGGCAGACGGCTGGATATCTCATACGCCTGCGCCGCGCTTTGCATTCCGTACGCGTTTGCAACGAGTATGTCGCGGAGCAGACCGAGCGCCTTTGAGCAAATGACGATTACCGCCATCATGGCCGCCGTGCCTATCATTTTTTTAGCATTTGTATTTTGATTATCTATGATTCTGTCCTTGCCTTCCCCCGGACGACTGGGTTCGGTTAATTGCGATACCTACCGCGGCGGAATCGGCTCTGCCGCAACCGCCGTCAACAGGAATATGTATCAACATAAATTATAAGCGATATTCACCGAAATTACAACATAAAGATTTGCCGCCCCCCGCTTGCCTGAAGCGCGACACAAGTCCTGCTGTTATTGTCACATATCAGTGCCCTCCGGCGAGCCCTTTTTGCGGCAGCCGGCCGACAATTCCCTCTTTTGATAACAGTCGGACGGCAAATAGCCTGCGTCTTGCGCCCGGCTTCGGCAAGGCTGTTGTCAAAAAGAAATGCGGCAGGTATTTATCCCTGCCGCCGTGGTTTGTTTATTCGCCACCGAAACTTGCGAAGCGAATATCATATCACTGCGAAGCAATATGACTCGCCGCAAGGCGAATATAACTGAAAAAGACGATTGAATAAACAATCGTCTTTTTCTTGGAGCGGGCGACGGGAATCGGACCCGCGTAGTCGGCTTGGGAAGCCGATATTCTACCATTGAACTACGCCCGCAGAAACTGTATCCTCATGATACATTATTTTGCAAAAAAAATCAACCTCTATATTTTCGCATGCAAAC
>JAQXGK010000030.1 GCA_029006345.1 Bacillota bacterium | reverse complement strand
AACTCGCTTGAGGTACTGTACCCCGGCGTGCCTGAATTGCTGAGCATGCTTTCAAAAAAGTATAAGCTGGGGGTAATAGCAAATCAGGCGGCCGGAACTGTCGACAGACTGCGCGCCTTCGGCATATATGAGTATTTTGATGTAGTTATATCAAGTGCGGAGGAAGGGGTAAGCAAGCCTTCGGCAGAGATATTCCTGCTTGCTTTGAAGCGGTCGGGGGCAGCGGCGGAGGCTTCTGTCATGGTAGGAGACCGGCTTGACAACGACATCCGGCCGTCGGCGGCACTTGGCTTTATGACGGTATGGGTAAAACAGGGATACGGAGCGCTCGGGAATCCCGATTTTCTTGAACACAAGCCCGATTATACATTGGATTCGGTCGTCAAAATAATAGATATTTTTTGAAAAATTAAAGCGCTGAGTATGCATAAAGCTTCAAAAAACAGCCGCCAACTTGCTAAGCCGTGCAGGCTTATTTATGCCTGCCGGGTTACTTATTAGCAACTGTGTCGTAAGTATATCATATAATAAACGTGTGAAATTGAAAGATTTGCCATTTAACAAAGTCTTTTCTTAATCCGCTGAAGAATAATTGCTTTGAGGACTGTAAACAGCTTTTAATAAGAATTTGATGAGAACAAAAGAAAAAGAAAGTGCCCCCAAAGCGAGACAGCAGTCCTCGCTGCCCCACAATGTGAACACTTCTTTTGACAACACCATATCACAAGATGAAGCTGTTGTCAATAGCTGTATATGCCGAAAGCAAAAAAACAAAAGCACCTTCAGATGCTGTGGATGCATTCAACCCACCAGCTAACGTTTGAAACGTCCAATGAAGCAGATACTGTTGTTGCTGACAGAATAAATAATTCAAATAAAAAAGTCAAAGCTTGTCGAAAGCGAATAAATATCTACAAATTTCCCTTTGACGGTATGGAGGGAATATCCGGCAAATACTAAGCTGAGGATTCAGACAAACTGAAATCTATGAGTGCGGACAGCAGAATTGCGGTGAAAATTCAGATACGCGGCAATATCACAAATGATAAGGCCAAAGTGCATAAAAAAGCAACTGAAGCCCCGGCTGACGCCAATGCGGAACAAAGCCGCAAGGGCGGCTCAACAATGGGGTCTTCAACTGCTTAACATACTGTATCATATTTATAAAGCTTTGTCAAGAAATGCGGCGATGGGGCGAATGAATTTCACGAGCCGTATATAAATTACATTCCCGGGGAAATAGCAAGACATGATAAGGCCCAAGGACGCAGGACGGTGGGTAAAGAAGCAATACAAACTGGAAATGGCCGAGGAGGAAGCAGAGAGATTGAAATCATCAACTCCTCAGAAGAAACAGCAGAGCAAAGACAAATAAAGATACAAGGCTACCCGAACAAGAGAAAGTATAGCTCTTTTACGGGTAGTATTTTATACATTGATATTCTTTGCTTCGCAAAGAGCGCGTTAAATATTATTTGCTCTTAACCGCCGCAAGCAATATCACTTATCATAAGACAAATATCATGGCTAAAGCATACAGCTTGAGGAAAGCGAAATAAGCCCAAGTGTTCATTTGAACACTTGGGCTTTATGCTTTACGGGTTTTTGAACAGTTTACTTGCCGCGCTTAACGTAGTTGGTATGAAGGATGTGATGAGCCTTCTCACTGCCGGGCTTGCCGAGGAATTCCTCATAAGCCTTGATGATAAGCGGGTTTTCGTGAGACTTGCGGTAGGGCAGGTTCTTATCCGCATCGTAGAGAACCTTAGCGCGGATTGCCGCAAGGTCGGTATTATTGCGGACATTTGCCGTCTGTACGGGCTGACCGCCGCCGTTTACACAGCCGCCGGGGCAAGCCATAATCTCTACGAACTGGTATTCCTCCTCGCCGCTCTCTATAGCCTTGAGAAGCTCGTTTGCCTTCTTGGTAGAGCTTGCCACCGCAACCTTGACCTCAAGATCGCCGAGCTTGTAGGTGGCGCGTTTGATGCCGTCTGTTCCTCTGACATCGTCAAAGTCGAGCTTTTCAAGCGGCTTGTTGAGAATGGTTTCAGCCGCAGTTCTGAGAGCCGCTTCCATAACGCCGCCGGTAGCACCGAAAATAGCGCCTGCGCCGGAGCCTATTTCAAACGGCGAATCGAACTTCTCGTCGGGGAGATCCTTAAACGAGATTCCGAAGTGCTCAATCATTCTGCCCAGCTCGCGTGTGGTTATCGCATAATCTACATCGCGGATGCCTTCGCCTGCCGCCGACTGACCGTCGCGGCCGACCTCGAACTTCTTAGCGGTGCAGGGGATAGCCGATACGAAAACGATATCCTTGGGGTCGAGACCGTTCTTTTCTGCAAGGTAGGTCTTGACCATTGCGCCGAACATCTGCTGAGGCGACTTGCAGCTCGAGAGGTTATCTACCATATCGGGATGGTAGTGCTCGCAGTACTTGACCCATCCGGGAGAGCAGGAGGTGATGAGCGGAAGCTTGCCGCCGTTCTGAATTCTGTCGATAAGCTCTGTAGCCTCCTCCATGATGGTGAGGTCAGCGGAGAAGTTCATATCGAACACACCATCAAAGCCCATTCTGCGAAGAGCCGCAACCATTTTGCCTTCAACATCGGTGCCGGGCTCCATGCCGAAGCATTCGCCGAGAGTTGCACGGATAGAGGGTGCGGTGCAGATAAATACATGCTTAGTTTCATCTGCGAGAGCTTCATAAACGCCGGCGGTGGAATCCTTTTCGGTGAGTGCGCCGGTCGGGCAGGCAACTACGCACTGACCGCAGCCGATGCAGGCTTCATCGCCGAGCGGGTGCTCGAAGGAGCAGGCAATGTGGGTGTCGAAGCCGCGGTCGTTGGGGCCTATAATTCCGAGTCCCTGAATTTCCTTGCAGGCCGCTACGCAGCGGCGGCAAAGAATGCACTTATTGTTATCGCGCACGAGATATGCCGAGGAGTCGTCTATCGGGAATTCGTTCATTGTACCTGCGAAGGTATTGACATCGTCAACGCCGTACTCCTTAGCGTACTGCTGGAGCTCGCAGTTCTGGCTGCGAAGGCAGGTGAGGCAGGATTTCTGATGATCCGAAAGCATGAGCTCGAGGTTCATCTTTCTGGCCTTCTGAACCTTGGGGGTGTTTGTGAATATTTCCATGCCTTCACTGACCGGCATTACACAGGCAGCGACCATGGAGCGTCCGCCCTTAATCTCTACCAGGCAGAGACGGCAAGCGGCGATAGCATTGATATCCTTGAGGTAACACAGCGTCGGGATATGTATTGATGCGGCTCTGCATGCTTCAAGTATGGTGGAGCCGGCTTCAACGGAATAATCGACGCCGTTGATTTTAATATTTACGTTCATTTCTTAACCGTTCCTTTCCGATTACTTCTTGTAGATTGCGTTGAACTTACAGGTTTCTATGCAGGCACCGCACTTAATGCACTTAGCGGTGTCGATAGAATGAGGCTGCTTAACGGTACCGGTAATGGCACCTGCCGGGCACTTACGAGCGCAGGCTGTGCAGCCCTTGCACTTGTCGGCGTCGATATTGTAGGTGAGAAGATTCTTGCAGACGCCTGCGGGGCACTTCTTGTCTACAACATGCGCTACATATTCATCGCGGAAGTAACGGAGAGTTGACAAAACGGGGTTGGGAGCTGTCTGACCGAGACCGCAGAGAGCTGTCGACTTGATATGATTTGCGAGAGCTTCGAGCTTGTCAAGGTCTTCGAGAGTGCCGTTTCCGTCTGTAATCTTATTGAGCAGCTCGAGCATTCTTCTCGTGCCGATACGGCAGGGAGTGCACTTGCCGCAGGATTCATCGACCGTGAATTCAAGGAAGAACTTTGCAATGTCAACCATGCAGTTATCCTCGTCCATTACGATAAGTCCGCCGGAGCCCATCATGGAGCCTATAGCAATGAGATTGTCGTAGTCTATTCCGACATCGATGTGCGACGCGGGAATACATCCGCCGGAGGGGCCACCTGTCTGAGCCGCCTTGAACTTCTTTCCGTTAGGAACGCCGCCGCCGATTTCCTCGATTATTTCACGAAGAGTTGTTCCCATGGGAACCTCGACAAGACCGGTATTTGTAATCTTACCGCCGAGGGCGAATACCTTGGTGCCCTTGGATTTTTCGGTACCCATGGAGGCGAACCACTCGGCGCCTTCATTGAATATCTTGGGAATGTTTGCGTATGTTTCAACGTTATTGAGAATGGTAGGCTGACCGAACAGACCCTTGACAGCCGGGAAGGGAGGACGGGCGTGGGGCTCGCCGCGCTTGCCCTCGATGGAGGTCATGAGCGCTGTTTCCTCGCCGCAGACGAATGCGCCGGCGCCGAGACGAAGCGAGATATCGAAATTGAAGCCTGTTCCGAAGATGTCCTTTCCAAGCAAGCCGTATTCGCGAGCCTGCTTGATGGCAACCTCAAGACGGTGGATGGCTATCGGGTACTCGGCGCGGACATAAATATATCCCTCGTCGGAGCCTATCGCATATGCGGCGATTGCCATAGCCTCAATTACGGAGTGAGGATCGCCCTCAAGCACGCTTCTGTCCATGAACGCGCCGGGGTCGCCCTCGTCGGCGTTGCAGCAGACATACTTCTTGTCGGAAACCGACTTTCTTGCAAAGCTCCACTTGAGGCCGGTCGGGAAGCCTGCGCCGCCTCTTCCGCGAAGACCGGACTTGAGCACGACGTCTATAGTCTCCTCGGGAGTCATGGTGGTCAGGACACGGGCAAGCGCCTGGTAACCGTCCATTGCTATGTATTCATCGATATTTTCGGGGTTGATAAGACCGCAGTTGCGAAGCGCGACTCTGTGCTGCTTCTTATAGAAATTGGTGTCGTTAAGCGAGAGAATTTCATCGCCCTTAAGCGTTTCCTGATATACAAGGCGCTTTACGACGCGGCCCTTGAGGAAGTGCTCCGAGACTATCTCGGGGATATCCTCTGCGGTGACCTTGCTGTAGAAGGTGCCTTCCGGATAAACTATCATGATGGGTCCGAGAGCGCAGAGACCGAAGCAGCCTGTGGCTACGACTTCGATTTCATCCTCGAGACCGTTTTTCTTTATTTCTGTGATGAGCGCCTCTTTGACTGCCGCGCTTCCTGACGAAGTACAGCCTGTACCGGCACAAATCAAAACATGTGAACGAATCATATTTTCTATCCTTTCCTTGTTAATTTATGCCTGGTATTCGGCTATCGGCTTTCCGCCGAGAACATGCTCGGCAGCAATGCGCTTAGCCTTTTCGGGGGTGACTTTGATATATGTTACGGTATCCTTGCCGGGAGTAACAACTCTGACAATGGGCTCATTGGCACAGTCGCCGACACAGCCGGACTGACCGACGGTGATGTCGTTTACACCGTGAATTTCCTCGACAAAGGTCTTGAGCACTTCGCGCGCGCCTGCCGCGATGCCGCAGGTGCCCATAGCGACGATCACCTTTGTGCCGTCGGCATGCTTGCGGATGGTTACGGAATCTTTATACTTATCCCGTATCTCATTGAGCATATCAATGGTCATTTTCATAGTATCATAATCCTTTCAGAGGTATTGTGAATTAAGGTATTCGGAAATCCAGCAAAGCACTTCGGGGGTGCAGAGCGGGAGCGCTTCGAGCTTTTCCCGCAAGAGGTCGGTGTCAAGCAAGACCTCTCTGTCCGGCAGTGTGTGAACAAACCGCAGGGAAAGATCCGGCGATGCCGATATTATCGAGACAACTGTCGAAGCGATGTCTCCGAGGGGAACAAAGTCGGGCGCCGATTTAATAAAATCGGCAGATATCCGGGTTCCTTCTCCCGGAGCGGAAACAATCGAAAAACTGCCGCCTGTCATTTCTGCCCTCATTTTCAAGAGGGGAAGTCCGAGCCCGACGCGACGCGTTACTCTCGTGGTAAAAAACGGGTCGAGTGCGCGACGGCAGGTTTGCTCGTCCATACCGCTGCCGTTATCGGTTATACTGACCGCGAGCTTCAAGTCGGTTTCGCAAAGCTCCAAAGTGAGACTTGTGGCTCCGGCTTCTATAGAATTTCGCGCGATATCCAGCAGATTCAGTGACAGCTCTTTCATGCTTTAATACTTTGCAAGTATGTCGGGTACGTCTTTAACAGTAAGTCTTCCGTAAACCTCGTCATTCACAGTGAGTACGGGTGCAAGACCGCAGGCGCCGATGCAGCGCGTTGCTTCAAGCGAGAATTTACCGTCTGCGCTTGTTTCGCCGGGCTTTATACCGATTTCCTTTGAAATCTCATTAAGGATATCGCCGGAGCCCTTGACATAGCATGCGGTTCCGAGGCAGACTGCTATGGCAACCTCGCCCTTCTTGTTGAGCAGGAACTGTGCATAGAACGAAGCGATTCCGTACACTTCCTCGACGGAAACGTCCATGCCGTCTGCGATCATGCGCTGGACTTCGATAGGCAGATATCCGTAGATAGCCTGAGCCTTCTGCATGACCGGCATAAGAGCGCCTTTCTCGCCCTTGTGCTCCGCTATAACGGCCTTCAGAGCTTCTTCTTGCTCTTTAGTGCCGGTAAACGGAACCGTGGTAAGCTTTTTTTTCATATATTAATCCTCCTATTAATATTTACATACTTAAAATGCGGGTCAATCAGAACGGCTCGGGAGTCCTTATGGGAGCAACCAGCTTTTCCGCGTTCTTATGATATATCTTCTCGAGTACATCTGCGGGGAGATCGAGCTCTCCGAGAAGAGTCTGAAGATCATTGTCGAAGTAGTCGCGCGCGTAGACCATTCTGTCCTGGAAGGTGATAAGCAGCTTCTTTGTATATTCCTTGTCGCGGGAAAGCGCGGTGTGAGCCGAGCCTGCGGACATATCGCAATAGAGGTTGGGGTACTTGGTCAGAAGCTGTTCTATCATTCCGCCGGGAATTACGGGCCCGGAGGGATAAGCATTTGTGAGACCCTGGTCGTCATTCGAAATATGGCACCAGAAGCCGGGCGCGTGGCCCAGGAAGTTTGTCTCGGGGCACTGCTGAAGCAGACGCTCGAGAACATGAATGTCTCCGCCGTACCACCAGCTGGGGCGGGGGAAGGCGTAACCGGTTTCGGTTGCCTTGTCATAGTCGAAGTGGAGCGTGACCGGCAGCCCCATCTCGCCGCAGAAGCGGAAGAGACGAATGGCGTCGGGGTTATCATACATCATACGCAGCTTGACTTCGCCGCAGACCTGAACGCCGTAAATATTTATTGCGCTCTTGAGACGCTGGATAGCATCGGGACGGCGGGGGTCGGGTGCGTAGCCGAGTATAAAGCGGTCAGGCGCTTTTTCCTTATACTTGACGCAGAGCTCGAACGGAACGGGACCGCTTCCGGCGATACCCAATTCGCTCGACTGCGACATGGGATGCGGAAATGCCCAGATGTCGTTGGGATTAAAGTCTCCGACAGGAGCTTCCCAGGAAAGCAGCCATGTCTTGTCGATATGGAACTTGTCCATATTCTCGATGAAGCGGTCGAAATTGCGGCCGTGCCAATCAGCGTGATTGTGCGCATCAATAATCATTTGAATGCCCTCTCATAAATCATCAATCGTGTGGGAGCTTGCCCGAGAGCAAACTCCACCATCTGAGTATTATATACTATGTTTTGATATATAGCAAGAAAAATCGACATTATTTACATAAGAAAAAACAGGAAGCGAAAAAAGTATGCATAACAAGAGAAAACGGCTCTGTAAAAGAGCCGTTTTCTATAATATATGTTATCTCTGTTATCAGCGGAGAATGCGGATTTTTGATGCGATGCGGCTTCCCGGTATCGATTCCGCAAGCTTGACAAGCTCGTTTTCGGGAGCTGCTTCGGTAACGAAAGAAATGGTGTTGCTCTCGCAGGTGAGTATTTCGCAGTCCTCAAAGGTGCTTTCCACATCCCTGAGGCTCGCCCCCTCAAGGCGCAGATACATCTGGGTTATGCGCTCGCCGATGGGCTTTACGAAGCCTTCGGCGGCATCGTCGGTCCATGTCTTGACGGGCTTTGAATCCGGCTTCTGCGAAACCGCTTCAACGACATCCGCTACCATTGCCGAGGCGGTCGGGAGCTTGCCCGCGCCTCTGCCGTAGAACATAAGGTCGCCGGTTGCCGTGCCGCGCACGCTGATTCCGTTGAATACATCGGAGACTTCCGAGAGAATGTTGTCTTGTTTGACGAAAAACGGGCATACTATTACATAGATACCGTCGTCGGATTTTTCAGTCAGACCGAGAAGCTTTATCGAACCGCCCCACTTTGTGGCGTCGGCAACATCGCGTCCGGTGATATTTCTGATGCCCTCGCAGGTAACCTCGTCCGGCCTGACATTTTTGCCGTAGGCAAGATCGGAGAGGATACATATCTTGCGGCAGGCGTCGATGCCGTCGATGTCGGCGGTCGGGTCGTGCTCGGCGTAGCCCTTTTCCTGGGCTTCTTTCAGGGCGTTCTCAAAGCTGACGTTATCGCTGAACATTCGGGTGAGAATATAGTTTGTGGTGCCGTTCATTATGCCGGCTATACGTTCGATGCGGTCCGCGGTGATACAGTCGCAGAGGGGACGGATGATCGGAATAGCACCGCCGACGCTGGCTTCGAAGAGATAGCGCACGCCGTTGTCCTGAGCTGCTTTCATAAGCTGACAGCCGAAGTTTGCGACGACCTCTTTGTTTGAGGTGACTACGCTCTTTTTGGAATTAAGCGCGGCAAGAGAGAAGTCAAAGGCGGGGTGAGAGCCGCCCATAGCCTCGATGACTACGCTGACGGAGTCGTCGCAGAGTATGACATTTATATCGCGGACGATCTTACTTTCCATCGGATGACCGGAAAAGTCTCTTATATCCAGTATATATTTGACTTCAACTTTATCGCCGAGACGCGCAGAAAGGATATCCGAACTCATTTCGATGACCTCTGCGACGCCGGAGCCGACTACGCCGAATCCGAGAATGGCTACATTTATCATTTTTACCTCCGAGAGTTAGCTTTTTTATCAAACACCGTATTATAACACACATAAGCAATAAATTCAACAAGAAAAAGGGTGAAAGACACGGTCAATAACAGAGCAGTAAGGATAGCTGCGATATGCATATCCTCCGCCGCCATTGTCGCCGCGGCAATAATTTTCTATAAATACATCCTTTTTGCGATACTGCCGTTTCTGATAGGGTGGCTTACGGCGCTTGCGGTGCAGACGCCTATAGAGCTGCTGGAAAAGCGCATCCGTATGCCGCGCAAGATTTCGGGTGCGGTATTTGTGCTGCTGTCGGTTGCGGCGGTCATACTTGTGATAATCCTTATATGCGGGGGTATATATACCGCGCTCGGACGGATATATGAGTTTGTATCCGACAACTTTTCCGACATATCGGGTTGGGTGGAAAATGCCTTCGACAGGGTGCTGGATTTTATCAAGAGATCAGGCATGATCGACGGTATGGAGAGCAGGATAAGGGAGTCGTTTGCCGAGTATCTTGTAGGGCTCGGACCAAAGCTGCTCGGAATTATCACCGGCGCTGTCGGCAAGGTCGCCTCCTGTATCCCGGGAATAGCGGTTTTTTCGCTGGTGCTTATTGTCAGCGCATTTTACTTTGCCGCCGATTTTGACAAGATAAACGGATTTGCGGTCAGGCTGATACCCCGCAGGGTGCGGGCGATGGTTATTGAGGTCAAGAATCAGTTTGTTCGCATACTCATTCAATTTTTCAAGTCGTATTCGCTTCTGGCGCTGCTTTGCTTTGCCGAGCTGTATCTCGGGCTGACCTTACTTCGGATAGATCACGCCTTTTCAACAGCCCTGCTGATTTCGGTCATAGATGTGCTGCCGGTACTCGGGGTGGGAACGGTTTTGGTGCCGTGGGCGATATTTGCGCTGGCAGGAGGGAGGATTTCTCTTGCGGTCGGCCTTGCCGTTTTGTTTGTAATAATATCGGTGGTGCGCCAGATTGCCGAGCCGAAGATACTCGGCGATATGACGGGTCTTCATCCGCTCGCATCGCTGACTGCGCTGTTTCTCGGGCTCAGGCTCGGCGGTATTTTCGGTATGATTTTGCTCCCTTTTCTGCTGACGGTACTGAAAAACCTGTATGACGAGGGATATTTTCGGAAAACGGACGAGGATTCCTGAGCTTATACGGAGGATATCAAAGATTTGTTCGGGTCCCCGATACATTCGATATCAAAAAATATACCTGCGCCGCCGTATTTACGGCGGCGCGTATTTTTTTGGGTAATATCGCGGACAGGACCGCAATATAATTTATCAGCAACAAAAGAGAATTACAAGAGAGAAACGGCAGGGTCGGAATAAGCGGAGGTGAAACAATATGGCGGAAAACAAAAGACGGGTGTGCACGGCGGCTGTAAGCGAGGCGTTGACTTATCTGACGGGAGAGGTCAGGGAGGCAGTCGGGAGGTTTTGCGGGGATATCGCAAACATACCGGGCGGGCAGACAAGCGCAGGCGAAGCGGCGGGATGTCAAAATGCCGGGACAGCAGTCGGCGCAGAGCCGGAGGAAATAAGACTGCGCGCCGGTCTGCCGCTTTCGGTCACGGCGGACGGGAAAAATATGTTCCTGACCAAGGACGGCAGAGCGACGGTGCTGGGCGACAGGGTGATATGCCGTCAGTCCGATATGCAATATGCCGTGAGGACTTTATCCGAGGGCTCTATTTACCGGTATATGCCGACTATTTGCGAGGGCTACATAATTACTTCCGGCGGGCTGAGGGTTGGAATCTGCGGCAGAAGCGTATATTCAGACGGTCATATATCGGCGGTGGAGGACTTCACGGCGCTCAATCTGCGTATTCCGCACAACATCCTCGGCTGTGCGGACGCGCTTTACCGCAGGCTGAGTGACAAGCTGGCTTCCGTTCTTATATTTTCGCCGCCGGGAGAGGGAAAGACGACATTTGCCCGCGATCTCGCGCTGTCGCTTTCACGAAAATACCGGGTGGCGGCGGTGGATGAAAAGTGCGAGCTGTTCCCGCCGGGAAGCAATTTTGCAGACGGCGCGGGCATGCTCGACATTCTGCGAGGCTACAGGAAGGCCGACGGGATAGAGATTGCCACGCGCACGCTTTCGCCGGAAATCATCATTTGCGATGAAATAGGCGCCGCCGACGACATCGAAGCTATCCTTTCGGTACAGAACAGCGGCGTACGGCTTGTCGCTACGGTTCATGCCGACGATTTTGCAGACCTTGAGAACAAGCCGAATATAAAAAGGCTGTTGGGAGCAAGGGTGTTCGGACTGCTCGCCGGTCTGTCGCGGCGCGGCGGGCGCGGGGTTTCGCTGAGAGCTGTCGGCTGAAAACGGAGGGCGGCGAAAATGAAGATAATCGGGATAATACCGGTGGCCGCCGTGCCGTTTTGCGCGGGACTTGTGCTGTCGCTGTCGGCTGAAAACGGAGAACGGCGAAAATGAAGATAATCGGGATAATACTGGTGGCCGCCGCGCCGTTTTGCGCGGGACTTGTGCTGTCGCTGTCGGCCGTAAATTCTCCGAGGGAGCTTGAAGGCTTTATTTCACTTGTCGCATTTTACCGATACCGCATGAACTCGTATCTTTCAAGGCAGGCGGAAATATTCGCTCAATTCGAAAACGAGGCGCTTGAAAAATGCGGCTTTCTCGCCGCTTTGCGCAATACCGAGCTTTCCGGCGAGCAATCCATTCTTTCATCGGCGCTGGAAAAGCACGGACGGCTGTTGTCGATAGACCGAACCTCGATGGAATGCTTACGGGAATTCGCCGACAGCCTCGGCAAGCTCGGACTCGCAGAGCAAACCGAGAGATGCAGATTTTGCGAGGAGGAGCTTAAACGAGCGGCCGCCGCCTGCAGAACTCAGGCCATGCAGAAATCAAAGCTTTACCGCACTCTCGGAGCGGCAGCGGGGCTGTTCTTCGCGATATTGCTTATTTGAAATAAAGAAAAGGAAAAGGCGTATGGAAATAGGTCTGATAATGAAGATAGCCGGAATAGGGCTTGTGGTGGCGATGGCGCATCAGGTGCTTTCGCGCACCGGACGGGAGGAGCAGGCGACTCTGCTGTCGCTGGCGGGCGTTGTGGTGGTGCTTATTATGATAGTTTCGCAGCTCGACGAGCTATTTACCGAGCTCAAGAGCGTTTTCGGTCTGTGAACGCCGCCGAAATCGCGGCGCTCTGCGGCTTTGCCGTTGCGGCGGCGCTGATGGGAACGCTGTTAAAGAGCGCGAAGCCTGAGTTTGCAATGCTTGCCGCCGTCGCCGGGGGAGCGATAATAACGGTTTTCGGGCTGACTAAGCTCAGGCCGGTCATTGAATATGTGAGAGAGCTTTGCAGCTCAAACGAGTACGGCGAATATCTCGGACTGCTGATAAAGGCGGCAGGAATAGGCTATATCGGCTGTTTTTCAAGCGAGGTCTGCCGCGACGCAGGCGAAAACGCGCTTGCGGCGAGGGTCGAATTTGCGGTGCGGGCGGCAATACTTTTGATGTCGCTGCCGCTTATCAAAAACATTTTCGCCTACCTGGAGGAGTTTTCAAAATAAAGATGACAAAAACAATACGCCTGATACTGCTGTTTGCCGTGCTTGCGGCGGCCGCCCTTATGCTTGCTCCGGGAGTGTGCGCCGAGCAGGATGCAAAGCAGGATATATTGGACAGCCTGCGCGACTACGCCGGACTTGACGCACTCGAAGACAATCTGCCCGATTCGCTCAAGCAAATCGACTTGCAGGGGCTCGATATGGAAGACGGCAACCTGTTTTCGGCTGTGGGCGGGAAGCTTGCCGATATGCTGCTATCGGCGCTGGGCGGCGGGCTCGGTTTTTTTGCCGGGCTTATATCGCTTATTGCGGTAAGCGCAATTCTGTCGGCAGTCGGCGAAAATATGTCGGACGGCACCGTGAAAAGCGCGTTTACATATGTTTCCGCACTTGCGCTCTGTCTGTATTTATACAACTATGTATCACAGCTGTTTTCGCTGACCGCCGCATATCTGAGGGATATAAATGTTTATGTCGCCGCAGTTATGCCGTCGCTTTCACTGCTCAACGCG
>JAQXGK010000029.1 GCA_029006345.1 Bacillota bacterium | reverse complement strand
CTTACCGTGACCACCCAGACCGAGGGTAATATTCATATCCACGGTCTGTTTATCGGCAGGGAACGCAAGTATTTTGAGCAAGCCGTAGAACTCAGCCAGAAGATAAATCTTCAGTTTGTCGACCGACCCTTCAAAAAGGTTGTGGTTTTGCTCGATGAAAAGGAATTCAAGAGCACCTGGCTCGGAAACAAGAGTATTTACCGCACGAGAATGGCGATAGCCGACGGCGGAGAGCTTATTGTACTCGCTCCCGGAATCGATAAATTCGGTGAGGACGATAATATAGACGCACTCATCCGCAAGTACGGTTACTGCGGCAGACTAAGGGTTCTTGAGCTTGTAAAGGAGCATGAGGATCTCAAGGCAAATCTTTCGGCGGCGGCCCATCTTATCCACGGCTCGTCGGACGACAGATTTTCCATTACCTATTGCCCGAAGCATATGTCCCAGCAGGAGATAGAGGGCGTTTGCTATAACTACATGCCTTACGATGAAGCGGTAAAACGCTATGACCCGGAGGTTCTTACCGACGGCTATAATGTTCTGCCCGACGGCGAGGAAATATACTATATTTCAAATCCCGCGCTCGGCTTATGGGCAGATAGGAAAAAGTTCTGATATTTATTGAAAGAAGGATATATTATAATGGCAAAATTCAGAAGAATAGGCGTACTGACAAGCGGCGGTGACGCACCCGGCATGAATCCTGCTGTCCGCGCCGTTACACGCGCCGCAATTGCGGCCGGAACAGAGGTTATTGCAATAAACAGAGGATATTCCGGACTCATTCAGGATGACCTCAAGCTGTTTCGAAGCACCGATGTTTCAAATATCATTTCTCTCGGCGGAACAAAGCTTTATTCCGACCGCTGCCTTGAATTCAAGACAGAAGAGGGAATGGCTAAGGCTATTGCCACCTGCAAAGAGAACCATATCGACGGTATAGTCGCTATCGGCGGCGACGGAACCTTCCGCGGTGCCCGCGACCTCACCGAGAGAGGCGTTCCCTGTATCGGCATTACCGGTACCATTGATAACGATATTTCGAGCTCGGACTACACCATAGGCTTTGACACCGCGCTCAATACCTGCGTGCAGATGATCGACCGTCTTCGCGACACCTGTGAGTCGCATGCAAGATGCGACGTTGTTGAGATCATGGGCAACGGCTGCGGCGACCTTGCGATTTACAGCGGTATTGCGGTAGGTGCGACTCAGATTATCACAAAGGAAATACCCTTTGACGAGGACAAGATGATTGCCAAAATGCTCAAGGCCAGAGCTGAGGGCAAGCGCAACTTCATTGTCTGTGCGAGTGAGAATATGACCGGCGAGTTCAATGAGGCTCTTGCTAAGAGAATTCAAGAGAAGACCGGTATTGAGACAAAGTTTGCCCGTCTTGCACACGTTCAGCGCGGCGGTTCACCCACTTATCGCGACCGTGCCATGGGAACACTGATGGGATATAAGGCAGTTGAACTCTTGCTTGAGGGTAAGTCTAACCTTGTAGTTGTTCTCAGAAACGGCAAGATTGACAGTATGGACATAAGCTTTGCTCTTGACCTCGATAAGTATTACAAGGGCAAGATGTCGGCAGAGGAGATCGCTGCCATTGCTCCCGACGACAAGAAGCGCATGGACGAGATAGTCAAGGAAAAGAGGGCGACTATTGAGCGTGCGTATATGATAAACGATACAGTTTCCATATAAGTTGAATGTGAGGCGCACCGAGAAATCAGTGCGCCTCTTTTGAAATCCGCTGTGCTTGTCGACACTGCACGGTCTGAATTGTGTTTATCATGCGATTTTAGCGTTTGCTGTTGCAGACTGCGTATTGTATAGCATATAGCGGCTTTTGAAATCGTATGTGAGCGTTTAGCATTTAGGAAAAACACTTTTTGTGCATTTATAAACGTGCTCTGAGGATATAATACTATGAGGAAAACAGTTTGTATTCTGTTGGCTCTCGTTCTTTCTTTCTGCGGTTCCGTTTCCGCTTTTTGTTATGTTGAGGGCGATTTTGATGAAACCAAATATCATCTCACAGGCAATATGAGAGACGATATAGCAGGTATTGCAATGACGCAGATTGGTTACCATGAGGGCAATTCGCGCCGAGACAAAGACGGTCTGAATGAAAACGGCAGCAACAATTTTATAAAGTATTCCGAATACAGCGGATTTGACGCCGCATGGTGCGCTATGTTTATTGTCTGGTGCGCAAGAAAGGCGGGAATCGGCGAGGACAGCGGAATACTTGATTCCACGACCTGCGCCTCTGTCGGAAAGGACGGCGCATCGTTTGACGTACAGCTGTATCATTACGGCGAATATACGCCCCGTGTAGGCGATCTTGTTTTCTTCGATTCGAAGATAAAGCGTGAAAAATGGAAGGGCGCATATTCAAATACCGGCCATGTCGGACTGATAGTAAAAACCGATGAAAGTAAAATATATACAGTCGAGGGAAACAGCGACAATAGAGTCTCGTTAAAAAAATACGACAGAGACAGCTCGTCCATTTTGGGCTACGGGGTTCCGAGCTACGAAACCGACTTTTCGGTCAGCTCGCTTGTCAATTTTCCGGGCATTTATATGATGATTCAGAACAAAAAGACGCCGAAATTATACCCAAATAAGCAGAAATCAGTTGCAAAACTCGCGGAAATCGAAGAAAAGTCGCTTATTTTTGTGTCGGAATGTTACGGAAAATGGGGAAAAACAGTCTGGCAGGGCAAGCAGGGATATGTCGATTTGAACGAAGCGGCGTTGATGATGCCTGATTATAACGGTATTGTTTTGAATGCCGTTAAGTCGGCATCAATCGCAGTCAGAGTGTCGCAGGCTTTGATTGCTTAGACTGTCCAAATGCGCAAATCGGATTGAAATTCATCCGTTTTTGCGTCAATCTATTCAAGGGATTGCCATTTTGAAATCAAATATGTCAAGCGACGAAATTTCAAAAAATAAGCCTGTTTCCGTGCTTATTTGTTTCTTTGCGGGCTGGCGTTTATATTGACTAAAAGCTCTTTACGGTGTAAAATTATCGGTGATAATAATGTTAAGAGGGTGAATGTATGTTATATGTACTGGATACGGCAAATATTGATAGAATCAGGGAGTGCATCGAATACTATCCGGTAGACGGTGTTACGACTAATCCGACTATTATTTCTAAGGAAAACAGTAATTTTCCCGCGCTGATAAAGGGGATTCGCGAGGTCATAGGACCCGACAGGATGCTTCACATTCAGACGACAGAGCAGACTGCTGACAAGATCATCAAGGAGGCAGTGCAGCTTAAAGAGTTTGTCGGAGGGGATTTTTATATCAAAATTCCGATTACCGCAGACGGTCTGAAGGCTACTTCGGCGCTCAAAAAGATGGGCATCAAGGTAACGGAAACAGCAATATTTACACAGCAGCAGGCTCTTATCGCGGCAAGAGCCGGTGCGGATTTTGTTGCACCGTATGTCAACAGACTTGATAATATAGTCAGCGACGGCGTAAATGTCGTTGTCGAGATAGTAAGTCTTCTCAAGTCTAATTGCTGTGACACCAAGGTTCTTGCGGCAAGCTTTAAGACGGTAGAGCAGGTACACAAGATATCTCTTGCCGGCACTCATGCGGTTACAATGACACCCGAGTTTTTCAAAACGCTCATATATCACCCTATGACGCTGTATGCGATAGACGATTTTATGGCCGATTGGCAGAATGCTTACGGTGAAAAGAAGATATCCGATTTATTAAAATAAACTATACGAGGTACAATTATGGGCAATACAAAGGTGCTTCTTTCCGGCGGTGCCGGATTTATCGGCAGTCATACTGCCGTCGAGCTTTCAAAAGCAGGATATGAACCCGTTATTGTGGATGATTTGTCAAATGCCAAGGCGGACGTTATCGACAGAATTGAAAAAATCACCGGAAAGTCCGTTGCGTTTTATAAGGCAAATTGCTGTGACGCGGCGGCTCTTGACAAGGTTTTCGGGGAAAATGATATTTCCTGTGTTATTCACTTTGCCGGTTTTAAGGCAGTGGGCGAATCGGTAAAGCTTCCTCTGAAATACTATAGAAATAACCTCGACTCGACGCTGACTCTGCTCGAGGTCATGAAAAAGCATTCGGTCGGGAAAATAGTATTCAGTTCGAGCGCAACGGTTTACGGCGCGAGCGACGTTATGCCGCTTGTCGAAACCATGCCGACAGGCAAGTGCACAAATCCCTACGGCAAGACTAAGCTCATGATAGAGGAAATATTGACTGATGCAGCGGCCGCCGATAACACTCTGACGGCTGTTATGCTGCGTTACTTCAATCCTATCGGCGCTCATGAGAGCGGTCTTCTCGGAGAGGATCCAAACGGCATACCCAATAACCTTATGCCGTATATTACTCAAGTCGCCTGCGGAAAGCTCGAAAAGCTGAGCATATTCGGCAATGATTACAATACTCCGGACGGAACCGGCGTGAGAGACTATATTCATGTCGTTGACCTAGCCAAGGGCCATGTAAAGGCTGTCAAATACACCGAGAGCTTCAAGGGCTCGGATGTTATCAATCTCGGAACAGGAACAGGTTATAGCGTCATAGATATAGTAAAGGCATTTGAAAAGGCAAATAATATAAAAGTTCCTTATGTTATAGCGCCCCGCCGCCCCGGTGATGTCGACGTTTGCTACTCCGATCCGTCTAAGGCCCGTGAGAAGCTCGGCTGGACGGCCGAAAAGTCTCTGGAAGATATGTGCAGGGACAGTTGGCACTGGCAAACCTGCAACAACGAAAGAAACAGATAACAGATATACTTCTGGGAGAGATTCGGCAGACGAGTCTCTCCCGCTTTTTATGTATTAAAGCCTATGGTGAGTTTGTGCGAATTGTGTATCGCGGAAAACAAAAAACGGCATAGTCGAAACTACGCCGTTTAACAAGATAAGCTTATATTAAGATTTGCGGTATTAAAGAGCCTATTGGTTATCGCCTGTGTTGTTACCGTTATCCGAGGAATCCGACCGGTCGCCCGATTGTTCTTCGAGGTAGGCAACGGAGCTTTCGCCGGTCATTTCTTTGACTCTCAGCGAGACGGTCTCGCTTTCGGCATGAGAAATATAGTACTGGGACGCATCTTGGTCAAACTTTATATTAAGTCCGGTAATCACGTCTCGGTAGAAGTCGAGCGGCAAATGTATTTTGCCGTCGATAAAGAGTATATCGTCCTTCAGGAAACTCTGTGTGCCGTTAATCTCGGCGTTTTCCGTGCCGATATAGCAACGAATGGTATCCGTGCCGTTTATAATAAAGGTGCGGCTGTCAAAGTCGCCTATTTCGATTACCTCAGTGTAATTCGAAAGTATATCTATCGGAAGATAAAGCTTTCCGTTTCGGTAGCTTGTTTCGGAGGAGAAAGTTCGGGTAACTGCTTTTGTTTTTGAGGTTTTCGGCGACAGCTCTACAACAGCGTCGTACATTTCTATGCTGTCGTTATTTGACGACTTTATGCTTATCAGCGTCGCACCGCAGTAGATAAGCGCGATAAATACATAAAAAACCAGAAACAATATGACGTATCTCGCAAGTGAACGGAGCGGCCGTATGATGCCGCCTTTTCTTCGCTTTTGCGGCGACGGTCTGCCCGACGGCGCACGAACGGCGCGGCGTGCAGGAGTGCCTCTTGTCGGCGATGCAGATTTCTGTCCGGCATTTGACTGCTGAGCGGTTCGTATATTCTGACTGCCTGTGCGCTCGGAGGGGAGTTTTTCTCGTGGTGAGTCGGGGCGGCGCCTTGTTTGCTCGGAAGGTACCCGACGGGCTTGAGGTATTGTTCGTGCTGTCCGGCTTTGTTCAATCTGTCGGCCGT
>JAQXGK010000028.1 GCA_029006345.1 Bacillota bacterium | reverse complement strand
CGGCATCAACGCAATGCTTGAAACAACGAGAATTTTAAAAGAAAAAATCGGCGATGACGTACTTATCGGTATAAGCCAGTGGGGTCCGATGACTCTCGCAGGACTTTTGCTTGGAACGGAAGACTTCATGGTAATGACAATCCGTGATAAGGAAGCAGCCGAATACATCATGAAATTTACCGAAAAGCTTACGACAACCTACTGGAAGCTGTTCGTTCAGGCCGGAGCGGAGCTTGTATCTCAGGCTGAGCCCAATGCAAGCGGAGATATGATCTCGCATAAACAGTTTGAAAGAATGGCTCTCCCGCATATTCAGGCGACAAACAGGGAAATCGACGGCCTTGTCAAAGCAAAAATGCTGCATATCTGTGGAAATATCAACAGAATATTGCAGTATCTGCCTCAGACAGGCTCCGATGTAATTTCCTTTGACTACAAGGTCGATTTAAAGCTCGCAAGAGAAACTCTCGGCGGAAAAATGGCTTTTGCCGGAAAACTCGACCCCGTTGCGGTGATACAGCTTGGAAATCCCGAAATGATAACCGAGCTTACTCATCAGTATATAGAAGAAGCCGAATCTGAAAAAGGCGGTTATATAGTAATGCCGGGCTGCGATCTGCCGCCTGCAACACCGGTAGAAAACGTCAAAGCTATGATATCCGCCGCCAAAAATACTTATTTCACTAAGGAGTAACAACAATGGATAAGGTTGAATTATAAGAAAAATTAGCTGACGCGGTAGTAGACATGGACGAAGATCTGGTCAGAGAACTCAGCGAAGAAGCTGTAGAAAGCGGAGTGGACGCCTTTGAAGCGATAGATCAGGGACTATCCGTGGGCATGGAAAGAGCGGGCAAGCTGTTTGAGGAGGAGGAATACTTCGTGCCGGAACTCCTTATGTGCGCAGACGCCATGAATGTGAGTGTTGAAATTCTGAAGCCCCACATCAAAGCCGATAAGTCCGACGAAAAGCATAAAATCGTAATCGGCGTTATCGAGGGCGACACACACGATATCAGCAAAAACCTTGTTAAGCTTATGCTCGAAACCTCAGGCTTTGAAATGATCGACCTCGGCAGAGACGTGCCCGCACAGAAATTTGTAGACGAAGCCGTAGCTCAGGGCGCGGAAATGATCATGGTTTCCTCACTTATGACAACCACCATGGACGCAATGGCTGATGTAGTGACCATTCTCCGGGAAAGAGGACTCCAGGGAAAAATCAAATACGCTGTTGGCGGCGGCCCCGTATCACAGAGCTTTGCCGACAAAATAGGTGCCGACGGATATTCAAGAAACGCAGCTGACGCCGTTCGTCTCTGCCAGAAATTATTAAATTGAATGGTGAACAGATATGGATGTATTTTCTCCGAAAGAAAGACTGCTTCGCAAATTGAATAAGCAGGAAACAGAAAGACCTCCGGTAATCTGCCCCGGCGGAATGATGAACAGTGCAATCGTTGACATAATGAATAAAACCGGGCATACCCTTCCGGAAGCTCACAAAACACCGGAGCTTATGACTGCTCTCGCAAACGACGTAATGGAAAACACGGGATTTGAAAACTTCGGCGTACCGTTCTGCATGACCGTTGAAGCGGAAGTGCTGGGAAGTGAAATCAATTTCGGCTCCCTCGAATGCGAACCCAAAATTCAGAAGGAAGTTTTCCCCTCCGTTGACAAGGTGGAATTTCTGCCCCTTGGAACAATGGCAAAAGCGCCGAGAGTTGAAACGGTCGTGAATACCATTTATAACCTGTCCAAATTAAACCCCGATGTCCCCGCAATCGGAAGCATAACCGGGCCTCTCAGCACAACCGGCTCCATAGTTGACCCAATGCCTTTCCTCAAGCAGCTCAGACGGGACAAGGAAAACTCACATAAGGTTCTCGACTACGTCACAGACCATCTGATAGAATACGCACAGCTGATGGTGGACAACGGCGCGGCAGTCATTTCAATAGCCGACCCCACAGCTACCGGCGAAATCTTAGGCCCGAAGATGTTTGAAGAATATGCGGTTACCTACATCAACAAATTGGTTGACGCAATTCACAAAATGAACACTCCCGTGATCGTACATATCTGTGGAAAAATGGATACCGTAACTTCCCAGATCGCTATGCTGTACGGCGACGCAATCAGTGTGGATGCTTTTGTGAGCCTTAAGAATATCAAAAAAGAAATTCCCGAGGCTACGACTATGGGCAACTTAAGCACAATTCTGCTGCAGTTCGGAAATACCGATAAGGTAGAGAAAACCGCAGAGCTTCTTTTAAGGGATAAAATCGATATTATCGCTCCAGCTTGCGG
>JAQXGK010000027.1 GCA_029006345.1 Bacillota bacterium | reverse complement strand
TCGCTTGCGCAGTTGATTACCCCCGCAATCCCCAGCGGATTTTCCTCGCACGGCTCAGTCAGCCGTGAAAGAAGCACGTCTCTGTCGCAGTCGAATTTTTCATCGTCATAGTGTGCGTGGGAGTCAAAAAGCGGTGTCATCTTACCTCACTGCCGTTCTCGGCGCTCGGGTCGGCAAATATCACGTTTACCTTTTCGCTTCCGTCGGGAGCGGTGTAGCCGGAAGCGAGTATCATTCCGTTGGAATCCACTCCGCGCAGCTTGACAGGCTTTAAGTTAGCAACAAGTATCACCTTTTTGCCTGTCAGCTCCTCCGGCTTGTAGAATTTGGCGATGCCGGACACGACCTGACGCTGCTCGTATCCCAAATCAAGCTGCAGACAGAGCAGCTTGTCGCTCTTTTTGACCGGCGCGCACTCCTTGACCTCGGCAACGCGCAGAGCTACCTTGGCAAAATCGTCGATTGTTATCTCGTCGGGCATTTTTGCGGCAGGGTTTTCCGCCTTTTGCTTCTCGGCAAGCTTTTTGAGATTTGCCTCGTGTATTTCCTTGAGCGTCTTTTCCTCGTCTATGCGAGCGAAAAGTATTCCGCAGTCGCGAAGCTCCGTGCCGCTTTCGAGAAGTCCGTAAACCGCGTCGTTTTCAAAGAGTATTTCCCGTCCTTCGAGTCCGAATACCGACAGTATTTTTTCTGCGGAGGCTGTTATAAACGGTGTAAGAAGCACCGCAGAGAAGCGTATCACCTCGAGCAGATTGTATATAACGCTCTTTAAGCGCGGCAGCGTGCTCTCTTCCTTTGCAAGAATCCACGGGCAGGTCTCGTCTATATATTTGTTTGCGCGTGAAAGCAGCGTGAATATCTTTTCCAGCGCCTCCTGCGCGCGGTATTCCTTCATAAGCGCCGTCACCTGCGCGCAGGTCTCGGCGGCGAGAGTCTTGAGCTCGTCGTCAAGCGCCTCTCGGCAGGCGTCCTCCGGCACTGTTCCGCCAAAGTACTTTTTGGTCATGGCAACAGTGCGGCTGACGAGGTTTCCGAGCGTGTTGGCAAGGTCTGCGTTGTAGCGCTTGATTACGTTTTCGTAGGTTATGGTGCCGTCGTTTGCGTACGGCATCTCGCACAAAAGATAGTACCTCACGCCGTCTACGCCGACAATATCCGCAAGCTCGTCCGCATAAATGGTGTTGCCCTTTGATTTCGACATCTTGTCTATTCCGTTCAAAAACCACGGATGTCCGAATATCTGCTTGGGAAGCGGCTCGCCGAGCGCTTTAAGTATGATAGGCCATATTATCGTGTGGAATCTCATTATATCCTTGCCGATAATGTGAACGTCGCACGGCCAGTACTTCTTGTAAAGCTCGCCCTTTTCATCGACATCGTATCCCAGCGCCGTGATGTAGTTTGACAGCGCGTCTATCCATACATAAATAACATGCTTTTGATCAAATGACACCGGAACACCCCAGGTAAAGCTGGTTCTCGAAACGCACAGGTCGTTTAAGCCGGGCTTTATGAAGTTGTTTATCATTTCCTTGCGGCGGCTTTCGGGCGCCATGAAGTCCGGGTGCTCCTCGATATATTCCTCCAGCCACTTCTGATACTTGCTCATTTTGAAGAAGTAGGCTTCCTCGTTCGCCTTTTGCACCGGCGCTCCGCAATCGGGGCATTTTCCGTCAACCAACTGACTGTCGGTGAAAAACGTCTCGCAGGGCGTGCAGTACCAGCCGGTATAAGTTCCCTTGTATATATCTCCGCTGTCATACAGCTTTTTGAAAATATGCGAAACCACCCTCTCGTGCTGCTCGTCGGTGGTGCGGATGAACTTGTCGTAGCTGGTATTCATGAGGTCCCATATACCGCGAACCTCGCCTGCAACCCTGTCGACATACTCCTTGGGGCTGACTCCCGCCTTTTCGGCAAGCTCCTGTATCTTTATGCCGTGCTCGTCCGTTCCCGTCAGGAAGAATACATCCTTTCCGAGAGCGCGGTTATACCGTGCAATCGCGTCCGTAAAGACAATTTCGTAGGTGTTGCCGACGTGCGGCTTGCGCGAGGTGTAAGTTATCGCCGTCGTGATGTAGAATTTTTCTTTTTCTTTCATTAGCGTTTACCTGATTTTGACCGACTGATGGAATCGGAAAAAACCTTTCTATAGAATTGATCATTTAAAATATTATACACATTTTTCCGGCATATTACAATACCTGCCGCCCCTATTTCTATCTTCTCGTGTACGCCCCCTCCGGCTTTGCGAAGTCCGCCGCTCTCCTGACGGCGGAAATTATCTCGCTTTCGCTCTCGTCGGTAAAGTACAGCGTGTAAAACGCCGTTCCCGCGTCCCTGAGCGAATCGGCACGGTAGCTCGGCAGAGAATTCAATATCACATTTCTGTGACCGGGTGCGGTAATGACCGGAAAAACAGTTCCCGTCCGGTCCTTCAGTGTCAATTTTTCGGGGCAGAAATGCTCCCTTGCGGCTCTTTCGCGGCAGCCTCCCGAATTGCGGATAAGGCAGTTTTCGAGCGTCATAAGCGGCAGTCTGCCGTACACAAAAGCACCCACGCCGTCCGTCCTCGCCATCTCCCGTATCGCACCGTCGGCACATTCGGGAGATACCGTCACCGAGCAAAGACCCAAGGAGTAAAAAAGCCTTGCACTGCGCTTATTTGTAACATTCAGCCTGTAGGAACCGTGTATGTTGAAGCCGTGCTTTTCAAGCATTGGAATAAATCCTATATTTGTGCATATGGCGTCGGTTACTCCCCTCATTCTCAGCTCGGCAAGACGGGCGCTTATCCCTTCCGCTTCCCTCGGAAGAAAAACGGGCGGCATAAGTATCCCTCTGCCCTCGCGTGCGCCGTCCGACCACAGCGGTACAAAAAAGCGCGTCTTCCGCCCTGAGCAGATATCGGACAGCTCGTTCTCAAGGCTGTCGGTAAGCGCCGTCCTACCGTCAAAAATCAGCCTCAGCTCCGGCTTTTCGCTACTTTGACGGCAGGACGGATTGCTTTTCGTTCTAACTTCAAGCGTCAACGGCCGGAATTCAGTCAGTCTGCGCTCCAGCCTTTCCGCGGCGGTTCTGCGCAGCAGATTGAGCGCCGACGGCGCCATGTTGATGTTTGCGGAAATATCGCAGTCGAGGCTTTTTAATTCAAAAGGCGTTTGCCCTAATTTGCAAAGCGAGCGCGCCGCACTCTCCGGGGTCATGGGCGAGCTTATCGCCTCGTTCGGCCTGTCGCCCTCGGCTGACGCCGTTTCGCCCCGCGCGCTCATTTCAAGCCGGACAGCGCTGCGGTCGGCGAAAAATCTCATTTCGCAGGGAATCCTTTTTATCTCTTTCTTTTCTGCGGCAAGAGCCTTCTCGGTCTGTGCCGTATCGCGCTTGTTCTTTTCGGTGCGAGCGCCGAACATACTCGGCCCTGCTCCCCTTCGGAAATACGCACTTGTAAATCCGTCGCGTGCAAAAAGGCGCTCCAAAAAATCCCGTTCGCCGTCTGTCGGAGCGCGGTCTTTGTCAAGCAGAGTCCTGTATTGCCGCGTTATCCCGTACACATATTCGGGGCTCTTCATGCGCCCCTCGATTTTCAGGCAGGCTACTCCCGCTCTCTTGAGCTCTCCGAGCTCGTCTGCCAGACAGTTGTCCTTTAAGCTTAACAGATATCCGGTTTTGCCGCGCGCCGAATACTCCATCCGGCACGGCTGAGCGCACAGACCGAAATTGCCGCTCCGGCGGCCTACCACTGAGGAAAAAAGGCATTGACCTGAATAGCAGACGCAAAGCGCGCCGTGTACGAAGTATTCGGTCTCTATGGGCGACCTTTCGCACAGCTCGATAAGTCCCGCTCGGTCAAGCTCGCGCGGCGCGACCATCCTCTCGTACCCCAACCGGTGCAGAAACTCGGCGGCTTCCACAGAGGTTCCGGTCATCTGTGTGGAGGCGTGCAGCTTCACCTCGGGACAGCGGGCCTTCAGCTCGGCCGCAAGCCCCAAGTCCTGAATAATAAAAGTATCCGCGCCGTACTGCATATACCTCCCCGCCACTTCGACAGCCGCGTCAAAGTCGCGGTCGAATACGAGAGTATTCAGCGTAATATATATCTTTTTTTCATACAGCCGCGAAAGGCGAAAAGCCTCCTTGAGCTCATCGTCCGTAAAGTTCTTTGCGTTTGCACGGGCGTTGAAGCCGCTCCCCGCAAGATACACCGCGTCCGCGCCTCCGGCAAGCGCCGCCAGAAACGCGTCAAAAGAGCCGGCAGGCGCAAGCAATTGAGTATATTCGGCTTTCATAGCTCTGAGCCCCTTTCAAAATCCGTCTTTCCCGAAAAAACTGTTGTTTTTTTTCGCTTGTTTCATTATAATATAAATATTATAAAAAGAAAAGGTCGGAGTCTTAAATGACAAAAACACATCACAGCTCATTCGAATCTGCAAAAAGAGTGGTCATCAAGGTAGGCACCTCGACGCTTACGCACAAAACAGGCATGATAAATATCCGCAAGATAGAAAGACTGGTAAAGGTTATCGCCGATGTCGCCAACAGCGGCAAGGAAATCATACTTGTTTCCTCAGGCGCCGTCAGCGCCGGCTTTGCAAAGCTGGGCGAAAGCGGACAGGACAGAAGCCTCGAGGAAAAGCAGGCGGCGGCGGCCGTCGGTCAGTGCGAGCTTATGAATATGTACGACAGGCTGTTTTCGGAGTACGGCTATACCATCGCGCAGATACTGATAACCAAGGATGTAATCGACCTTCCCATACGCCGCAATAACGCTGTTAATACATTTAACGCCCTTATCGGCAGAGGCTGTATCCCGATAGTGAACGAAAACGACTCCATCTCGTTTGAAGGTCTGAAATTCGGCGGCAACGACACACTGTCCGCATACGTCGCCATGATAACAAAAGCCGATTTGCTGATAAATATGTCCGATATCGACGGACTTTTTGATTCCGACCCGCGCAAGAATCCTAACGCCAAGTTCATATCGGAGGTCGACCGCATCGACGACAGCGTAAAGGCCCTCGCTGGCGGCGCAGGCACGGTGCGCGGAACGGGAGGAATGGTAGCCAAGCTCGAAGCCGCCGAAATGGTCGGACAGGAGCACATCACCATGATAATCGTAAACGGCGAGCGTCCCGATATCCTCTACGATATTTTCGACGGCAGTTTCGTCGGCACGGTTTTCAAGCCGCAGTAACCTCACCGCCCGTATAAACAGTCCCGCCTCTCCGGCGTCACGGCGGCAGTCAGCGCCTTTTACCTGACATTCCCGCGCACCGCCGTTTTATGCGCCAATCCCGATTTCACATAAAAATCCCGTCACACAGTGACGGGATTTTGCTTTTCAGCTCAGGCTCATTCCGAACAACAGTCCGCTCACGAGAATCGCAAAAATCGCGGCGGGCGCAACGAATTTTATAAGCACAGTCCATACCTTTTTAAGTCTGAAGCCCACCGAGTGCTGCTCGATTTCGGTGATCGCGTGCTTGGGCTTCCATACCCAGCCGACGAAAATGCAGAACAGAAGCGCCCCCAGCGGCATAAGCAGACGGTCGGTCACATATTCCATAAAGTCGCCGAATGACGGGAACTGTACGCCGTTGGTTATATCCATCCAAATACCCTTTATAGGGAGATAGCTCTGCGAAAGCGTGTAAAATATTCCTATAACAAACGACGAAACTGCGAGAACGATAATTGCCTTTTTGCGGCTCCAGTGCCACTGCTCCGTCACATAGGCGGTGGTGCCCTCGAGAATGGATATCTCACTGGTCAGCGCCGCAACAAGCAGAAGCAAGTAGAACAAAACACCGAATAACTCGCCGACCGGCAGCTTTTCAAACACCCCTGCAAGCGAAGCGAAGGCAAAACCGCCGCCGATACCCGGCTCAACATCCGTGGCAAACACCGCCGGGATAATCATAAAGGCGGCAACAAGCGCTATAACAGTGTCGAGGGTGCAGATAAGACCGGTGTTTTTTACAAGATTTTCTTCCTTCTTCAGATAAGAGCCGTAGGTTATCATTATAGCCATTCCGAGCGAAAGAGAATAAAACGCCTGCCCCAGCGCCGACAGAAGTGTACTTGCCGTCAATTTACTCCAGTCAAATGTCAGCAGATATTTAATTCCCTCGTCCGCTCCCGGCAGAGTGACCGAGCGCACCGTAAGCACGACCAGAATTGCAAGCAGCGCCGGCATGACGATTTTGGAAAATCTCTCAATTCCCGATGAAATGCCCTTCAAAAGCACTACAGCAGTCGCCGAAATGAATATAAGCGGACAGACAACCGCGCCGATCCAGGGAAAACCGTTCTGCCCCAGCATATTCGAAAAATATCCGTTCGGATCGGCATAAACCGCGTCCGCGCTGAAAATATAAGAAAAGACATAACGGAGCACCCAGCCGCCCACCTGGATATAGTAGCAGGAGATAATGTAGCCGCAGAGCACTCCCATTCCGCCGACCCATTTCCACCTCGGATGTCCCAGCGCCTTATACGCGCCGACGACATTCTTCTGCGTCTTTCTTCCGACCGTCAGCTCGGCAAGCAGTACTGCCGCACCGATAAATGCAACTATGAGAATGTAAATAAGAATGAATGCCCCGCCTCCGCCCTGATAAGCGCGTCCGGGAAACTTCCAAATGTTTCCGAGCCCGACAGCCGAACCTGCGGCGGCAAGAATGAAGCCGATATTACTGCCCCACTGTGCTCTCATATGAATTTTGCCTTTGTTTTTAGATGCCATATTGTCGATCCTCTCAAACTATACTGTATATTATTACACAAAAGCTCTGTCGATAACAGTCAAACCGGAATAAATCTTCCTTGCCGCCGGCAATCCTCCCGCGGCGCTCCCTATCCCCTCCGCCTCGGGCGCGCCTGTTTTTTGACCAAAGCCCGAAAGTGCTTTTTTCATGCAGGTAATCTTTGCTCGTCAGCCGGGTTCCGGAGTACACAATAGGCGCGGCGGAGTAAACCCCGCCGCGCCCCGAAAATACGGATCAAATCAAAGAATCATTGATGTTAATTTAATAAGTCAGACTGAGCTGCGGACTGTTTGTCAAGCTTTTTTATAAAATCCTTGAAATCCCGGTAATTATCCCCGATAAGCGACGGCGTATCGAGCGAGTACGGGCAATGCTCCGCGCACTTGTTGCAGTGGATACAGTCGGCGGCGCGCTCCATTTTCTCGCACCACTCGGGAGTCGTATATACATCTACCGGCGCGCGGCGCAGCATAAGCGACATACGCGCCACATTCGGTATCTCTATCCCCTGCGGGCAGGGCATGCAATAGCCGCAGCCGCGGCAGAAGCCGCCCCTGAGCTCCGCCCTGTCTTCCTCGATGAGTTCCCTCAGCGCACCGTCAAGCACGGGAGGATTGCTTATGTAGCTTATAAATTCGTCAAGCTCGCTGTCCCTCTGGATTCCCCATATCGGAAGCACATTCGGGTACTCGGCAAGCGCCGCATACGCCGCCCTGGAATTGTTGATGAGCCCTCCGGCCAGCGCCTTCATGGCAATAAATCCGACCCCATCGCGTTCACAGCGGCGGACAAGAGCTGTCTCGTCGTCGCTGGCGAGGTAGGAAAACGGAAACTGCAGCGTCTCGTAAAGACCGCTGTCCAGCGCCTCGCGGGCAATACCTATGCGGTGGTTGGTAATTCCGATGTGCCGTATTTTTCCCTCGGCCTTGGCTTTAAGCGCCGCCTCATACAAACCTGTCCCGTCGCCCGGCTTCGGGCAAAACGGCGGATTGTGAAACTGGTACACGTCAATGTAATCGGTCTTGAGCTTTTCAAGGCTCTCGCTTAAATCGCGTTCAAAGTCGGCCGCCGTCTTGGCCATTGTCTTGGTAGCGATATACACCTTATCGCGAATGCCCTCAAAGGCCGCTCCGACCTTTTCCTCGCTGTCGGTGTAAAAGCGCGCCGTGTCAAAGAAGCGAAATCCCGCGTTATAGGCACGCCTCAGCAGACCTACCGCATCCTCGTGGGAAATGCGCTGAATCGGCAAAGCCCCGAAGCCGTTTTTACAGACCTCTATACCGGTTTTGCCGAGAGTAACTTTGTCCATATCAAACTCCGGAATAAGCCGCAAAGCCGCCGTCTACCGGAACAACAACACCGGTCACAAAGCCGCTTGCCTTGCTGTCGCACAGCCAGAGAAGCGTGCCGATAAGGTCCTCCGGCTCGCCGAAGCGGTGCATGGGAGTGTGGCTGAGTATCTTGCCGGTTCTTGCCGTGGGCTTGCCCTCGGCGTCAAACAAAAGCGCCTTGTTCTGCGCGGTTACAAAGAAGCCGGGCGCAAGCGCGTTTACACGGATTCCCGCGTCTGCAAAATGAACCGCGAGCCACTGCGTGAAGTTGCTGACCGCCGCCTTTGCCGCCGAATAAGCGGGAATTTTTGTGAGCGGGCGGAAAGCGTTCATGCTTGAAACATTGAGTATGACGGGCTCCTTGGCATTGAGAAGCTCCCGTGCGAAAACCTGCGTCGGAAGCAGTGTTCCCAGGAAGTTAAGGTCGAAAACAAACGAAATCCCCTTGGGATCGAGGTCGAAGAAGGAAATAAGGTCTTCGCCGCTGTTTTCATCGCCCCGCTCAAAGTATTCCTTTGTAGTAGAGCCCTTGGGATGGTTGCCGCCGGCGCCGTTTAAGAGGATATCGACTCCTCCGAAAGCCTTGAGAACCTCGTCTCTTGCGGCTTCGAGGCTCGCCTTTTCAAGTACGTTTGCACTTACCGCGACAGCCTTGCCGCCATCGGCGTTAATCTCGTCCGCAGTCTTTTGCGCCGCCTCAAGCTTTAAGTCAAGCACGGCAACATTCGCGCCGCACTCGGCGAGCGCCTTTGCAAAATACGAGCAGAGCACTCCGCCGCCGCCTGTTACCACTGCTGTTTTACCGTTTAAGTCTATTTTGAACGGAAGATTCATTTCAATTTACCTGTACCTTTCAATTTATATGTGGTTTTATTATCTTTTACAGACTGACCTCATCCAGCGTCTTGGAAAACGAGGATAGATAATTAGCCATAAAGTATTGTAACTCAGGGCAATCCATAGTGTCAATAGCCTTTGCCGCCGCCTCCTTGGCACTGCCGAACTCTCCGTTTCCGCGTTTAAGCTCATCCTCGCACTTGATATAGGCGCACAGCTTGTCGGCGGCCTTGATTATCATCCGTTCGCGGTCGTTTACGGCAAGAAGCCGCGAGTAGTACGCCCTCGTGTCGTCGTCCAGCTTGGCAAGCAGCTTGTCCTCAGCTATCTTTTCTATTGACTTATAGGAAGTCTTTATGTCGTCGTTATAATATTTGACCGGAGTCGGCAAATCGCCTGTGAAAATCTCGCTCATATCGTGAAACATAGCCGCCGTCGCGATTTTTTCGGCGTTGTAGTCACGGCCGAACTTGGTGATTCCGATTACCGCCAGCGCATGGGCGAGTATGGCGCATTCCAGCGAATGCTCGCTTAGGTTTTCCGCTCTGGTATTAAACATCAGACACCAGCGGTCAATGTTTTTCATACGCAGAAGCATGGCGTAAAAGTCGCCGTTACTCATAGTCATTCTCTTGCCTTTCCTTGTTTTTTTCGTTTTCCGCCAGCACCATTATCTTGCGGAACCGGTGGTTAAGCCCCGACTTGGTCAGCTTGCCGCCTGACAGCGAACAAAGTTCCGTAAGACTTGCAAAAGGGTTCTGCTCCCTTAGCAGGGCGGTCTCCCTGAGTGCCTCCGGAAGCGTGTCGAAACGGCCGCTGTTGCGCAGAATATATATCGCGCCGATAATCTCGGCAGCATATGTACAGGCGCGGTCGAGATTTGCAACCTCGGAATTGTTGCGGCGCGTGTTGTTGTTGTTTCGCTCCCGCTCGATGATAACCTCCATCATCTCGAGGGCATATTTCTGACCGCCGATAAGCGTCAGAAAATCCTCGATATCTCCGCTGCCCTTCATATACAGAATATAGCTCGATTTGCGCGCGGACTTGCGGAAACGGATGCCGTTCTCCTCCATACGCGCGTTGAGCGCATCCAGCCGCCCTTCGTCCGAGCAGGACAGCTCGAGGTGATATCCCTTGGACGGGTCGAGAATAGTGCCGCAGGAAAGAAAAGCCCCGCGCAAAAACGCTTTAAAGCAGCCGTCGCAGACAAAATCGCGAAGCACAGGTCTTTCCCCGTCGCAAAAGCAAAGGCTGTCGGTAAGCGCTTTCACGCGGCCGTCCCGCGGGTCAAGCTCCAGCTTGTAGCCGGCAGATCTGTTTTTTGTGCCGACCTGAATCACCTTAGCCTCGATATTGTAGTATTTAATGAGGAGAAAAGCGCATATTTCCAGCAGTGCGCTGTTCTCGGAGCGAATGGTACAGCTCCGGTCGCCGCGCCCTGCGTAAAGCAAAACCGCACGCAGAAAAGCCACCGAACAGCAGTCGTCAAAGACGCGGTCTCCCGTTCTGGTCATTCCGACCTGCCCGGCGGTCATGGCGCACAGCTCGCTTTTGAGCCGTGACGAAAACGCTTGCTTCCTGATATCTTCGCTTTTCACTTTAAAAGCCTAACCTCACATTCGATCGGCACACCCTCTTTTTCGAGAATAACCGACTTGACCTTGTCGATAAGCGCGAGAATGTCTGCCGTCGTAGCATTGTCGTAATTGATTATAAATCCGGCGTGCTTCTCGCTTACCATAGCTCCGCCTATGCGGCAGCCCTTCAGCCCGCACTGCTCTATCATCTGACCTGTATAACGTCCCGGATAACGCTTAAAGGTACTGCCGGCGGACGGGTACTCGAGCGGCTGCTTGGTCCTTCTCCGGTTCATCAGGTCGTCCATCCTGGCTTTGATTTCAGCTTTGTCGCCGTGTGAAAGCTCAAAGGCCGCGCTCAGCACGACGGCGCCGTTTTCGGCAAAAATGCTGCGGCGGTAGCCAAACTCGCATTCGGCATTTGAAAATTCCCTGATACTGCCGTCCGGCATTAGCGCGCGGACAGATTTGACGGCGTTTTTCATCTCGCCGTCATACGCTCCGGCGTTCATGAATATGCCTCCGCCCACCGAGCCCGGAATGCCGTATGCAAATTCCAGCCCGGTCAGCCCCTCGGCTCCGGCTCTTGCCGCCAGGAAGGTCACACTGTCTCCGCAAAGCGCCGTGACCGTAAGACCGTCAAAGGATATTTTCTTCATTCCGGCAGTAACAATCACCGCTCCGCGGTAGCCCTCGTCCGGCACAAGCACGTTGGTGCCGTTTCCGAGCACATAGTAGCTCCCTGAGCATTCCCTCGCCGCAGATACGGCGGCGCACAGAGCCCTTTCGGTCTTGGGAAACAGCGCAAGATCCGCGTTTCCGCCCGTCTTGAAGGAACAGAGCGTCTTTAGCGGAAAATCTCTTTCAACCGTGATTTCGTCGCCGGCAAGACTGCCGGAGTCTATCAGGGACAGTATTCTTTTATACAGCGTTTCGGTTGACGGCAGCAATCCTGTCTCTCCTCTCGGATGTTTCTTTGCATTATAATAATAATTATACTGTCACGGCAGTGAAAAGATACTTATTTGTCAAGCAGTGCCGCGCCGATTATACCGGCGTCGTTGCCGAGCTTTGCTATTGCAAGGCGTGTTTTCTTTTTGCAGTCGCGGGAATACTGGTCGCGCGATACTATCTCGGCGAGCGGCCTGAGAAGGTAGTCCCCCTCTCCGCTTATTCCGCCGCCTATACTGAGTATCTCGGGCTGTAAAGCGTTTACTATATTCGTCAGTCCGCAGGCAAGGTAGCCTATATACACATCCACCACCTCAAGCGCCAACTTGTCGCCCTTTCGCGCGGCGGCAAAAGCGGTTTTGCCGTTGACTGCCGCGAGATCTCCGCCGACAGCCTCCCACATAATGCTCTCTTTGTCCTTCTGCATGTACTCGCGCGTCATGTTGGCAAGTCCGGTGGCAGAGGAATAGGTCTCCCAGCAGCCGCGCCGTCCGCAGGTGCACTGCCGTCCGTCCTTTTCTATTACCATGTGCCCGAGCTCGGCAGCAGAGAAGTTAAAGCCGGACAGAATTTTGCCGCCGATAATTATTCCTCCGCCCACGCCGGTGCCGAGGGTAATGAGGACCGAATCCGCATAGCCCTTAGCCGCTCCTGCCTCTGCCTCGCCCTTTGCGGCGGCGTTTGCGTCGTTTTCCACCGCAATCGCCTTAAACGGAATAAATCCGCGCAGAACGTCAACTATCGGGAAATTCTTGAAGGGAAGGTTGCAGGAATACTCTACCTCTCCCCTGTCGCGGTTGGCTATGCCGGGGGTAGCTATGCCGCAAAAATCTATATCCTCCGTCTTGAGCGAAAAATCGGCAAGCAGACCCTTGATAAGTCCCGCCATATCGCTGATGATCTCCTCCGGCGCCCTGTCGGGGCAGGTGCGGCAGCTCACCTTCTTTTTAAGCTCGCCGTCCTCGGTCACCAGACCGACCGCAATGTTTGTTCCGCCTAAATCTATACCTATTCTGTACATTTTATCTCCTCTCGGCATGTGCGTCAAAAACGGCTCTTATACGTCCGAGCCGTTTGCCTGCCCCATTATCTTCTTGTTGAATTCCTCCGCCGTATTGTAGCCCATCTTCTTGAGACGGTTGTTCATGGCGGCTATCTCTATGATTATCGCCAGATTGCGTCCCGGCTTGACCGGAATGGTAATGGACGGCACCTTAATGCCCATTATATCGGTGTACTCGGTGTCCATACCGAGACGGTCGTAAAACTTGCCCTGTATCCACGGCTCAAGATTTATTACAAGGTTGATATTCTCCGTAAGCTTGACCGCGCCCATACCGAATATGCGGCGCACATCCACTATTCCGATTCCCCTCAGCTCTATATAGTGACGGATAAGCTCGGGCGCCGAGCCCACCAGCGTCTTTGCCGAAACCTTCTTTATCTCCACTGCGTCGTCGGCAATAAGGCGGTGTCCGCGCTTTACCAGCTCTATTGCCGTCTCGCTCTTTCCTATACCGCTGTCGCCCAGCAGCAGCACGCCCTCGCCGTAAACCTCTACAAGAACCCCGTGTCTTGTTATCCTGGGCGCGAGCTGAACGTTAAGGTAAGAAATCAGCGCCGACATAAAGTTAGAGGTGGATTCCGATGTCTTGAGCACCGGTATATTCTTCTCCTCCGCCATCTCTTCAAACTCCGGAGCGGGGTCGATATTGTGCGTTGCAATAATCGCGACCGGCGATTTTTCAAAAAATCCGCTTATCTTCTTTATTCTCTCCGTGTGGTCGAACTGCATTATATAGTAATGCTCGGCGCGTCCGATTATCTGTATCCGCGCCGGTTCAAAGAAATCGAGAAAGCCCGCCAGCGCAAGTCCCGAGCGGTTGATATCACAGCGGGAAACCTGCACGTCTCTGCCGTTCTCGGGCAGGTACAGCGTTTCGAGCGAAAATTCATCTATGATAGTTCCCAGCTTAACCGTGTATGTTTCAGGCATTTTTACAGTCCTTTCCGTCAAAGCGCGTTTCAGTCGCTTAATAAAAAATTTACTTATTCATCATAGATTTTCCACACCTTGTATTTTATAATAATTCGGTGTAAAATACAATACATATTTATCTATTTTATTTTACGGTACCAAAGACGCAACTCAGGCAACGAAAGGAATTTACTATATATGAAAATTTCACTCAGTCCGAAAACCGGAATAACAGTAGAAAAGAAAAAGCCCGAATATCCGCCGGAGCCCCCGTATAAGGCGCTCAACTTAAGACAGCTCGTCAAGCAGAGCGCGGAGCTGTTCAAAAACAAAGACTACCTCAAGTATAAGCGCGGCGGCGAAATAAAGAGCATCACCTTCAACCGCTTTGACCGTTCGGTTGATGCACTCGGAAGCTGCTTTGACGAAATGGGACTGCGCGACAGCGTCATAGGCGTTATCGGCGAAACCACCCCGGAGTGGATAATGACCTATCTCGCGGCAGTCAACCTGGGCAGCGTCATCGTCCCCCTCGACAGGGAGCTCAGCCGCGAGGAGCTTAAAAACTTTATCATTAAAGCGGACATCCGCTGCCTTGTCTACGCCGAGAATATGCAGGAGGAGATAGATGAGATTAAGCCCATGCTCCCCGACGTACGGTATTTTATTCACTCTCCCGTGGCGAAATCCGTCGAAATAGACGTGGATTTGGAGGATCTCGGCGACAGTCCCGTTTCCGTCGGCGAGTCAAGCTTTGACCGCCTGATGAAGCGCGGCTTTATGCTGACCTTTGAACATTCGGAGCACTACGATTACTTCCTGAATCATCCGATAGACATGGATAAATGCGCGGCTATCCTCTTTACAAGCGGCACCACCGGCACCTCAAAGGGCGTTATGCTGAGCGTGCGCAATCTGGTAACCGCCATAAATGACTCAAACCGCATTACGCAGTTCTCGGAAAAGGATGTTCTCGTCAGCGTACTGCCTATTCATCACACCTATGAAATGACCTGCGGCATTCTTACTCCGATGGTAATCGGCTGCACCGTCTGCATAAACGACGGCCTCAAGAATGCGCTCAAGAGCTTCCAGTTCTACCGTCCTACCATTCTGGTTCTCGTGCCGGTGTTCCTGTCAACTATGTATAAGAAAATACTCGACACCGTGGCCAAGAAGGGAGCCGAAAAGAAGCTCAGCCTCGGACTGAAGGCAAGCGGCATGATGCGCCACGTGGGCATTGATCTCAGACGCACCCTGTTCAAGGAGATTCTTCAGGCGTTGGGCGGCAACCTCAGGATAATAGTATGCGGAGGAGCCGCTATGAATCCCGAGCTTATGAATCAGTTTGACGATTTCGGAATAACCGTCATTCAGGGCTACGGCATTACCGAGTGCGCGCCGCTTATTTCCTGCTGCCCGACGAACTGGCGCAAATACAATTCAGTCGGACTTCCGGTCAAAGGGCTGGAGGTTAAAATAGAGCCGGATGACGGCTCGCTGTCAAGCGACGGCTACGAAATCGGCGAGATACTGGTTCGCGGAGCAAACGTAATGCTCGGGTACTACAAAGACCCGACAACCACCGCCGAGGCTATAGATTCCGACGGCTGGTTCAGAACCGGCGACTACGGATATCAGGATTCCGACGGCTTCCTGTTCATAACCGGCAGAAAGAAAAATGTCATTGTCCTCAATAACGGTAAAAATGTATTCCCCGAGGAAATAGAAAGCTACATCGAGAACATAAGCCTCATCAAGGAGTGCGTCGTAGTCGGCAGAGGCGACAGCCAGACCATTACGGTTACGGCAGTAATTTATCCCGACTTTGAAGAGGCTGAAAAGCAGCAGCTTACCGAGCTTTCCGATATTGCCGACGCTATAAAGAAGAAAATCGCCGAAATAAACAAGACTCTCCCGACCTTTAAGCAGATACGCGGTATCGAAATGCGCAAGGTCGAGTTTGAGAAGACCACCACCAAAAAAATCAAGAGAAAAAATATCTGATTAGTATTAATAACAGCACCTCCTGTGGCAGAACATAAAAACATCTGCCATAGGAGGTTTTGTTTTGCGGCAGCAAGCACCGCTCGCCATACGGGCACTGTCGTACGGAATACAAAAAAACGAAGGACTCACTTTAAGCAGTCCTCCGATTTTTGTCCGGATGCTATTGCTATTTCAATGGGTTGCGCAGTCGGTAAAAGCGATTATCGGTACAGGCGCCGGGTAGTAAAAAGTGTTATACCGCAAGAGGTTTCGGCGGTTGGAGAGAGTTGAA
>JAQXGK010000026.1 GCA_029006345.1 Bacillota bacterium | reverse complement strand
GACGATAATCAGTATTATCGCAAGAGTATTTGAAGAATAGTCAAATTCGAGGTAATTGTTGCCGGCCGTAACGGAGAGTGTTATCATACCGTCCTTGGCGTCCGAAAGGTTGACCTCCTCGCCGTTGAGCCGGAGTCCTTTGAGACCTGCATCGTCCGAGGGGAGCTGGAACATTACTGTGCTGTCCTCGAAGGCGTTTATTGAGCCGACCGAAGTAAAGTTGACAGCTACGCTTACCGGCTTATCGCTTTCGACGATTGTTTTTCCGTTGTACGAAAGATTTGTTGCTTTTGCAACACTGTAACCGGTATTGAAACCGGAATCCGTGAGACCGTATATGCCCGCTTCGGAGCCGTCTGTCTCGAGGCCGCTGACCGAAAGACCCTCTGCTTCGCTTGTCGCACGGGCATAGGCAATAAGGTCTGTTTCAGTCTTGTTCTCGCCGTAGATCACCTTGCAGGCGATAGCGTTGTCATCCGAAAGATTTTCGCTCACCTCTGCGAGAGTATCAAGCTTGTCGAGGTCGTTTGCACCGTTTGAATTCTGACCCTCAAACGATGAAAGCGCTATTCCGTAGCCGCCGTTTGCACCGGGTTCGACAGATACAAAACGAAGCATATGGTTTCCGGCGGACAGCTTGAACTCGCCGAGGTCGAGGGAACTGTAGGTTTCGGAGTCTGCATATGCGTCGTACGAGGTCAGCTTTTCGTTATCGAGGTATATATCCCACTTGCCGAAATCGTCTCTCTTGACAAAGTTGAAGGTCACATTATATTTTCCTTCCTTCGGGACGGGTATCGGTGCGGTGAAGGAAGCGCCTTGAGCAAAGGGCAGGTAGGACATATAACCGTGACCGTCCTCGGCAGTGCCGCCGACAATATCTCCCGCATCATTATCGCCGTAGTTGATGTGTTCCCAGTAGTGAGTAAAATCTACCGATATATTGTCGTTCAGAATGGGTGTGAGCGCTGTAATAAATTCCTTTTGTGCCGCATCCTGCTTGCTTGTTATATCAAGCAGTTTGCCGTATTCTTCCGAAGTTCCGTTTTTCTGATACGAGCCGTAACGAATTGTATTGGCGCCGCTGTCAACCGACACGCCGAGAGTTGCCGTATCTCCTACAAAGCAAAGTTTGCCGGCATCTGTAGTCGAATTGAAGGGCAGCGCTTCGCCGTCGGCGTACGCCTCCTCCAAATCGCTTATATTTATGCGTGCGGTGAAGCTGTGAGGCTTTTCGGTGGTGATATCGTCTGTGATAAGGTAATACGGCGAGGAATGATTTACCATGGTGAAGTGGCGGTAATACTTTTCGATGCCGTATTTTTTGTCGTATGAAAGCGTTGCGTCACCGGTCATCGAAGAGATAAACCCACCGGAAATATTGTCATATATGTATCCGGAGCCCTTGACTGTCTGAGCAGCCGAGTCGATATACAGACCCGTATGACCCTGCGACCAGGTGTAAGTATCCTTTGCACTGCCGTTGTTTGAGGCGTAACCCGGGTCTGTGGTAAGCCAAGTGCCGCCGAGGGCAAGGACAAAGTTCTGGTTATCCCAGTGATTGTGCCACATGTTTGATTTACTGCTGGTGAAAACCAGCAGGGAATCGTCGACATCCCATCCGGTTCTCATGCTGCCCCAGCCGATTTTGGAAAGATATACAGACTGAAGCTCGTTGGAGGGCTCCTCTACATCAATTTCGTCGCAGTGATAGATGTACGCATTAAAGCCGCTTGTCGCACAGCCGCGCTTTTTGAGATAGTAGCCGGCGAGCTTATTGTCGTACTGCTTGCATAGAATGGAGGCAGTGACATCAAAGGAACAGTCGTTGGTGCTGTCGCTGATAAGGGCGGTATAGTTGTTGGTGTTTTCGCCGGCGGCAACTGCCCATTTCATAAGAAAGTCGCTGATATACTCGTTGTTTAGCAGATCGTCGTCGCCTGTTACACGCTTGAGGTGGTCAAATGCGACCATTGCATACTCCACGCAGTATGTGGTGTAGAGCAGACCCTCGTGATTACCTGTCGTGCTGACTTGGTCGATGTACCATTTGAGGTAGTTCTTTGCCTCGTTCAGGGAGCCGTTGATTATTTCGTTGTTGACCTCGCCCATGACGACGCAGCAGGCGCTGGTGAGGGCACTTACGCGCATAACCTGAACATTAGTGTTGTCCCGGTTTGCCGCCGCTTCGGTGAGCGGAACAATCGCCTTTAAGTAGATAGCTTTCTGATATGCGGCTTTTTGCTGATCGCTCAGACGGTCATTCAGCATGTCATAAACATTGATGACCGCATATGTCAGGTGAGCCGTGTCAAGACAAGTGGTGCCGTCGTCGTAGTTTTTGTCGCTCCACCAATCCCAGCTGCAGAGAGAATCTGAATATTCTATCGCTTTAGCCGCGTATGCGTCTGACTTTTCACTGTCGTCGGTTATGACACTGGCAAGCGCAAGTGTCTGCATACGCTGTTGTATCAGACGCGATATATAAGTCCAGTAGGGATAACTGCCGTATCCCTCCGGAGGTTTTTGCAGCTCCTCACGCTTGCCGAGATCCTCAAGCGGGAGCGTGAATTCCAGATTCATGTCCCCGACAAAATGACAGAAGAAGGACTTTTCGGCGAGATAGAGGTCTGCCTGAGTGAATATTTCCTTCGCCATTTCTTTGCCGCTTACATTGCCGTAGGGCTTGTTTGTATCCTTAGCGCGTGATTTAAGTTCGTCCAAATCGTCCGCTGTATAATTCAGGCGGGGATGACTGTCGTTTGCCAAGCATTCAAACACCTTGAACTCAACGCCTGTCTTTTCGTTATATTCGTCCTCTGTTATTTCGGTAAGGGTGAAGTTATCGAAATAAGCAGTGCCGATATTAACGCTTGATTGATAGAGAAGAAATCTTACAAATGATACGCTGGCTTTGCCCTCAAAGGCAAGCTCGAGGGTTTCCCATTCGCCCGAAGTAGAGCTTGTGACGTTAGAATAGTCAACCTTGTAGAGGTCGCTTGTGAAGTGGTTGACGTACAGCTCGCAGACCCCGGAGCTATTATAAATATCAACGGTAGCAAGGTAGTACTTGCCGGGGGTCGTCCGGAACTGCTTTGAGGTTACTTCATTGCTGTCGGTGCCGCTGATGTCGATCATCTTGAGCGACTTTGAGCCGTTCGACGACTTTTCGTCTGTAACTTCTATTGTGTTGTCTCCTCCTGAATACTCCCAATGCTTCGGAAGATTGTTTTTCGGAGACATTGTTCCCTCAAAGCTCTCACTCATCAGTGCTTCGCCGTCGGCAAATACCGGCAGCGTAGCCGATGCTTCGATAAATGCGAAGGCGAGCATAAGGAGCAGAGCCATAAGCCTTACGGATTTTTTCATTGTGTTAGACCATTCCTTTCGTTGCGTTATCGCTGATAGTTTCAGTGTATATTATTACATTTCAAATATACCATAATTTGATCGAAAAAACAATATATGCGAACAGTCAATCAGATGTGAATCGTTCTCAATGCCAAAGGAATTGAACGGCTTTATATAAAAGCATATTAATCAATAACTGTTCACAAAGGCGCAGATCAGCTTTGCCGCCGTTTCCGCATCTTTTATATCTGCGGTTTCAGTTGGGGTGCGCATATACCGGAATGGAATAGATATCGCTCCGGTGGGTATGCCGCCGCAGGATTTAAGCACAGCCGCCGTATCGCTGCCGGTTTGCTCCGATATTTCGGTTTGTACGGAAAGCCCTTCTGCGTTTGCCGCGTCGTTTAGCAGTGTTATCATGGATTTTGTGCAAATGGAAGACTTGTCGGATATTTTGATTGCGGGGCCTTTTGAGAGCTTGATGGTACCTTTGGCACCGGGGACGTCACCGCAGGCACATGCGCCCAGGTTAACCGCACAGCTCGGCTTGAGGCTGTATGCGGCGGCGCCTATTCCGCGGCTGCCGGCTTCATTCTGAGCTGAAAAGACAAAGTGCACCGTGTGCTTGGGCGGGTCGGCTTTTATTGTCTCAGCGGCAGAAATCAGAGCGGCACAGCAGAGCTTTGCAGCAAGTCCGGGAGCGGATATTTTATTGCCCATAAGCCGAACTGAACGGAAACTCAATGCAAAGCGGTCGCCGACGCATACCTTTTTTTGGGCGTCACGACGGCTGCCTGCTCCTATGTCGCAGAAAAGCATTGCGTCCTTGACATCGTTTGAGCTGCCGTTTGCGTCGCAGGACAAAACTCCTTTTACTCCGTTTTCAAATTCCACCGGCGAATTTATACAGCAGTTCAGATGCAGGTTCCCGACACTTGCCGCGCGTATGAGACCCGAATCTTCTATATGTGTGGCAATAAAACCCGGTTGATCTGCATGCGCGGACAGCATAATGTTTTTGCCGGTGCTTGATTCCAGCGTGGCGACGAAATTTCCCAGCGCGTCGGCAGAGTAACGGAAGCCGTCTCCCAATATGTCTTTTACGGTGCCGTGAACGGCAGACTCGTTGCCGCTGACGGTTTGCTTTTTTTCTAATGTTCGCAGTATTTCAAGTAATGTCATATTTATTGCCTTTCTTTCGGAAGCGCGCCGAATTCGTTTACTGCAAGCAACAGCATTTTTTCCATGCTTTCAATATCGGCTGTATTTGCCGTCGAGGCCGGTGAATGGATATATCTCACGGGCGCGGACATGGACAATACCTTTGCTCCTTTAGCCGAGCGCTGCAGGGATGCGCTGTCGTTCCCGCCGGTGGCGAGCCGCTTGAACTGATACGGCAGCTTTTCGCGGTCGGCGGCTTTTGTGAGAACGTCGATAAGCTCTCGCGGGTATACTGTGGCTTTGTCGATATAAGAAATTACCGCTCCGGCTTTTTGCTCGCATATAACATTTGCTCCTTGGATTCCTTCAATGTCGCAGGCTGTCGTCGAATCGACCGCGACCGCAATATCCGGCTGTTCTGCGAAGGCGGCAGTTGCAGAGCCCCGCAATCCGCATTCCTCCTGAACTGTAAATACTACCGTAATGTCGTATGCAAGTTGCTTTTTCAAAAGCTCTGTCAGCAGCAGACAGCCTATGCGGTCGTCAAGCGCCTTTGAAAGAACCGAATTAGTCCCGAATCGGGTGAAATTGGGCTCAAAAGCAACATAATCTCCGATTTTTACATACTTTTTTGCATCCTCGCGGTCCCGCGCGCCGATGTCGATTACGAGGTCCTTGATTTTCATGGGCTTTGTGCGCTCGTTCTTGGTCATGCAGTGAATGGGCTTGGAGGCGATAACGCCCGGGAGCTTTCCGATTCTCACGCGCTTTGCGGGAAGTATTCGCTCGTCTATTCCGCCTACCTCATCAAAGGTGAGACAGCCGCTCTCGGTAAATCCGGTCACCATGAGCGCCACCTCGTCCATATGTGCGGCAAACAGGAGCTTGTTTGCCGGCACGGCGGCCCCCTTTTTGAAGGCTATCAGATTTCCGGTGCGGTCGATGCGCAGCTTTGTGCAGTAGGGCTTTATTTCATTTATGATTATGCTTCTGACCCGGTCCTCATTGCCGGACGGCCCGAAGGCGCGGCAGAGCTTTTCCAAAAGCGCTAAATCAGCCAATTATTTCAACCTCCCCACATTCAAAGCTGCCGTCTGAAATGAGTTTTGCCAGCAGCTGTGCGGTGCTTTCGCAGTCGCTTAGCGCTACAGCCTCCGACGGCGTATGCATATACCTTATCGGCAGGGAGACGAGAGCGGTCGGCACACCTGCCCTCGAAATTTCTATATAATGCGCGTTTGTGCCGGTGTATGACGGCTCGGCACATACGGTGAGAGGAATGTTACTGTCGTTTGCAAGTCCGATTAAATACCTGGCAAAAGAAAGCGACAGGGTGTCGCTTACGGAGACCGCTGTACCCGCTGACATTTCAACAGGATTTGAACTTTTGCTTCCGTCGTGCTCGGCATGGGTGACATCTACTGCGACCGCAAGATCCGGGCAGACAGAGTAAGCGAGTGTTATCGCACCCAGGGAGGAGGTTTCCTCCTGCACCGAAAAGCAGGCGTAAACATCGTAGCTTGCCGTTTCCTTTGCCTGCTGGACTGCAGAAATCACGCAAAGCGCACACAGCCTGTCGTCGAGGCCCTTTGAAGCCAAGCGGCCGTTTAATAGTTCGACCGCGCCGCCCTTGAATCCCACTGTGTCACCGACGGAAACCAATTGTATCAGCTGTTGATGGTCGTATCCGGTGTCGAGCAGCATTTCAGACAGCGGCACTAATTTTTCTCTGTCTGCGTCGGTCATGGCGTGCGGCGGCTTTGAAGCGATAACTGCAGGAATATCATGCTTCCCGTGCACCACAAGTTCACAGGCGGGAAGTACCGCGTCGGCTATGCCGCCCATGGAACGAAGCTTCAGAAAGCTTCCTGTTATTTCAGTCACAATAAAGCCTATTTCATCGAGGTGCGCGTCTATCATAAGCTTTTTGGCGTTTTTTCTTTTGCTTTTGAGCACGGCGATAAGATTGCCGGAATCGTCTGTTGATATCTCGTCAAATACGCCTTCGCACAGCGAACGAAAATATCCGTGCGCGAGAAACTCGTGCGAGGTGATTGAGGTTATTTCCGAGAGACGGTGTATTTCTTTTTTAAGATCTATCATTGCTTGCCTGACTTTCCGTTGATTTATTTTGGTGATTGTAATTCAGTCGTATCAGCGCGCGTATAAATATCATTTTATCCAACGATATTATATTTTAAGTAGAAAAAAAACGCAATATCATTTGTGAAAATTACTGTTTTTGTTTGACAAACAATGGTATATGGGTATATAATAAACTCGTGATTAAGTTGGACGGTCGCGCGGTCTTACCGAAAGGTTTTTCCGTGAGGAAAGTCCGGGCTTCACATGGCAGGGATAGCGGGTAACGCCCGCCGAAGGCGACTTCAGGGACAGTGCAACAGAGATATACCGCCGGTTTTACCGGTAAGGGTGGAAAGGCGAGGTAAGAGCTCACCGACTGTATGGGTGACCATACGGTCCTGTAAACCCTATCCGAAGCAACACCGCATATAGGACGGATGTTAAGTCATCAGTGTCGGCCAGGCAGTCCTGAAGGTGGCAAGAGGTGAGTGGCAACATTCATCCCAGATAGATGATCGTCGGCGCGCAAGCGTCACAGAACCCGGCTTACATGCTTAATCACCCAATTTATCGTACTGCGGACGGAAAGGGATGGGAAAAGATATGGCAGATAAATTCGATAACGGTAACACAATTACCTTTGAAATCAATCAGGATAATGAGGAACGCACAAAAACCATACTCAATACCGTTTACAATTCCTTAGTTGAGAAGGGGTATAATCCGCTCAATCAGCTTGTCGGCTATATTCTTTCCGAGGATCCCACTTACATTACCAATTACAATAATGCGCGTGCGCTTATCAGAAAGCTTGACAGAGAGGCACTTTTGAAGACACTCATTAAGAGCTTTCTCGATATTTGATTTTTTACGCGCCGAAAGGATGGTATTATGGCAGAAAAGCTAACTGAATTCAGCGAATATAAGGGCAAGCCGCTGGTTAGAAGCGGAAACTTCATTACTCTCGGGAACCCGGCAGATAAGGCCATACTGTTTTTGACCGTGCTTTCCACCAAGGAATTTCACGGCGAAGAGATTCCCGATCAGATTTTTCTTCAGGTTCAGAGTACAGCTAAGGACGGCGAGGTTTATAAGCAGGCGACCAAGTCGGGACTATACGAAGCGCTTGACATCGGCTCGATTTGGCTTGACAGAGAGCTCAAGAAATAGCTTTGCGGTGTGCGGAGATATATAGCCGCATGGGCGCCGCACACTCTTTTACCGTATTACGATCGCATTGCCGTCGTTTTACGGTATTTTTTTTGAAAGGCTTGGGGTATCGGATTTATGAAAATCAATGTCGGGGACATACTTGAAATGAAAAAAGAACATCCCTGCGGAGAACGGCATTTCGAGGTGATTCGGGTGGGCAGCGATGTGCGGATCCGCTGTGCAGGCTGTTCTCACGAGTTGACGCTCGGCAGAGTAAAGCTTGAACGCATGGTGAAAAATATCATACCGAAGGAAAAAAACAATCAATGATAGAAAGACTGAAGCAAATAGAGAAGAAATACGATGACATAACCGAGAAGCTGTCGCTTCCCGAGGTAGTATCGGATATAGAGCTTTATACCAAGCTTATGAAGGAGCATAAGACTCTTTCTCCGATAGTGGAAAAATACCGCGAATATGAGAAGGCGGCGAGCAATGAAAAACAAGCGATAGAGCTGCTGGGTGACAAGCCGGATGCGGAGATGAAGCAGCTTGCGGAGGAGGAACTTCTCAGCGCGCGCGCCGACAAGGAGCGGTGCCTTTCGGAACTGAAAATACTGCTTTTACCGCGCGACCCCAACGACGACAGAAATGTCGTGGTCGAAATTAGAGGCGGAGCGGGCGGAGAGGAAGCCGCGCTGTTTTCGTCCGTGCTTTACCGAATGTACAGTATGTATGCCGACCGCATGGGCTGGAAATCCGAGATAGTCAATTTGAACGAGACAGAGCTGGGCGGATTCAAGGAAATAAGTTTTATGATAACCGGCGACGGCGCTTATTCCAAGCTGAAATTCGAATCGGGCGTTCACCGCGTACAGAGAGTGCCCGAAACAGAATCTCAGGGCAGAATTCATACTTCGACTGTTACTGTCGCCGTGCTTCCTGAGGCGGAGGATGTCGAGGTGTCCATAAACCCGGCAGATCTGGAAATAGATACCCACCGTGCATCGGGCGCCGGCGGCCAGCACATCAACAAGACAGATTCGGCAATACGCATAGTTCACAAGCCGACCGGAATTGTCGTCGATTGTCAGGACGAGCGAAGCCAGCTCAAAAATAAGGAAAAGGCTATGAAAGTGCTCAAGGCTAAGCTGTACGAAGCGGAGCTTGAGCGGCAGAATGCCGAAATGGATACCAAGCGAAAGAGCCAAGTCGGCACGGGCGACCGCAGTGAGAGAATACGCACCTACAATTATCCGCAGAGCCGGGTTACAGAC
>JAQXGK010000025.1 GCA_029006345.1 Bacillota bacterium | reverse complement strand
AGCCCCGAGCCGAGAATTATTGCCGTGTCGGGTGTTTCGCCTACCTCCCGCTTTAAGCGTTCGCTGATTTTTCGTGCTGTTTCGTACTGCATTGACTGCCTCCCGTTCTATGAATTCAACATATATGATAACAGCATATATGACGTTCGGTCAAATATTTATCGTTGTCTGCCGCAGCTTACGGCTCGCGTGTCTGCTGTTATGCAGAGCATGTCTTCAGTCGAGAAAAATCCCGAAAGTACAGCACTTTCGGGAAACGCTTTTATTGTTGAATCGAGTCCGTTATTCCGCTTTAATCGTTTGTCTTAATGATTATTTCGCCGCAGGCCGACCGGTCGTCAAATATCTGCTCGCCGACCGAGGGAACAACTATCCGCCCCGAATAGGGATTCTTGATGCTGACGACCGGTGTGGTTATAACAGCATTGACATGCGACTTTTCAAATGCGAGGTCGGTGTCTGTCATTTCGCAGTTTATCAGCTCAAGATTATTGCAGTAGCAAAGCGGCTGTGTGCCGATTATCCTGCAGTTTTCAAAGCGCAGACGGTTGGAATACCAGCCCAGGTACTCTCCCTTGACGATGGAATTCCGAACCGTAACGTTCTCGGTGTGCCAAAAAGCGTCCTTTGTGTCGAGAATGCAGTTGTCGAGCTCCGCATAGCGAACGTACTGAAAGCTGTACTTGCCCTTAAAGTCAAGTCCGTTAAACTTCAGCTTCTCGCTTCTCAGCATGAAATACTCGCTCTCGGCTCTGCAGTTGTTGATAACCGCGTCGGTAACCGACCACCCGAATTCCGGTGATATTATATCGCAATCGCTCAGCATGACATCGCGGCACTCGCGAAGCGCCTTGATTCCGTGAAGCTTGGTGTTGTTTATCTCTATTTTCTGCGAATACCACAGCGCGGCGCGGCAAAGCTCCGTCAGCTCGGAATTGTCGACAGTCAGATTGGTGTCGTGCCAAAAGGGATACCGCAGATTGAAAAAGCATCCGTCGACCTGAATATCGGAGGATTCCTTGAGCGCGCTTTCGCCGTCTGCGGGGCCGTCAAACGAACAGTGCTCGAGTCTCAGCCCTTTTGAATTATACAGCGCCCTTTCGGCGTCAAAAATCTGGTTCTTTACGGTTTTCATTTGTTGCCTTTCAAAAAATCAAAATAGTACCGAGCGCCGGATTTGAGCAAATTATTCTGACAAAATCCGACAACTGTAATCACATCAATGCCGACGGCTAACAGAAAAACAGGACGAGTACCGCTCATCCTGTTTTGTTTTTATTGGACAAAAGACTTTACGCCCTCAAGGACATAAGTCGGCGAATACGGGAAGTTTGCGAGATCCTCAAATGCCGTCACTCCCGTAAGCACCAGCGCGGTATCTACCTCTGTCTGTATTCCGGAAACGATATCGGTGTCCATTCTGTCGCCGATTATCAGCGTGTCTGTGCGATGACAGCCGAGCGTTTTCATGGCATGCCGCATAATGAGCGGGTTAGGCTTGCCGATGAAATATGCCTGCTTGTTGGTCGCCAGCTCGATGGGTGCGATAAGAGCTCTGCAGGCCGGCTGAATCCCTCCGGGGACAGGTCCGGTAAGGTCTGTGTTGGTGCCGATAAGCTTTGCTCCGGCAAGTACAAGGTTGACCGCATGCTCCAGCTTTTCGTAGCTGTAGGAGCGCGACTCGCCTACTACGACGTAGTCGGGATTAACGTCGTTCATGCTTATCCCCGCGTCATACAGCGCATAAGTTAACCCGGGTTCACCGATGACATATGCACTCCCGCCGGGACACTGAGAAGCAAGAAACGACGCGGTAGCAAGCGCAGAGGTATAGAAATTCGCCGGATCTATCTCAAGCCCCATGCGTTTGAGCTTCTGTGAAAGCTCGAGCGGCGACTTACTGCTCGAATTTGTCAGAAACAGAAAGTTCTTATTCTCCCGCTGAAGTCTGTTGACAAACTCATAAACACCGTCGAGAATTTTGTCGCTGTGGTAGATAACTCCGTCCATGTCGCATATGAAGCCCTTTTTCGAGTTGAAAACGGCTTCAAGCTCTTCCTTGGTCAAATTTGTTTTCATGTAGCCTCACAAGTGTTTTTTTTCATTGTATCACACGCGCAAAAAAAGTTCAATAATTTTCAGCCGCTCTCTTTATATTAAAATTACTTTATGTTATACTAAAATTGAATTATTATCGAAGGGCGGTGGTCTGCCGTGAGCAAAAAAGAATATGACGGCTTACTGTTTGCCGACCTTCAGGACGGCGATAGCCGGGAAACGGCCCCCGCGGCCGTTCCGGATGACAGGGCTTCGCTGGCACTGTACGACAATGTGCCGGACGCCTTCGTGTCCTCGCTCGACGAGGTCGACGCACCGGCAGGCAGGCGCAAGCCGCAGCGCTTCGATATCATCCGCTATTTGCTGATAGCCGTGTTCGGCGCGCTGTTTGTATTTTCGGCAGGAAGCGTTGCCCAAAGCGTGTTTTCGTATATTCGCGGCCAGGCAATATACAGCGGTATCGAGGGCATGTGGGACGACGACTCCCTGACCTACTATGACGGCGTTCACCTTGCTCAGTCGGTTAAAAACGCGACAAGCCTCGACGCCCACTCGGCGGCAAATGCAAACGGCTCCCTAAGCTTCGGCGACGGCTCGGAGGGCGGCGAAACCATGGAAATCCTCATTTCGCGGCTAAACAAAATGAGCACCATCAATCCCGATATATACGGTTGGATAAATATAGACGCCTGCGATATAAGCTACCCTATAGTTCAGGGCAGGGATAACTCGTATTACCTCCGCCGCGACTTCTACAAAAACAGCCTGAATGCCGGCTGTATCTTCGTTGATTACCGCAACAGCAAGAATCTCGGCGAAAATTACAATACCGTAATCTACGGGCACAATATGAACGACGGATCAATGTTCGCGGGAATTCATCAGTTCGAGTCTAAAAGCGTATTTGACAGTGCAAAGATAGTCATCACCACGCTGGACGGTGTTTTTACCTACGAGGTGTTCTCGGTTCATGTACCGCACGAACGCTCCGACTACTTCAATACAAACTTCGCCTCCGACGAGGATTTCTACGAGTGGGTCGGCAGAATGCGCGCCGAATCCACATATTATAAGGATATAAGCCTCACTCCTCAGGATAAGGTGCTCACGCTTTCGACCTGCGTAAATACCACCACCCTTTCGGCTTACCGCTTTGCGGTACACGCAAAGCTCGTGTCGGTGACAAATTAAAACGGCTGTTCGCTGTTTTTATCCCTTCTGCCAAGCGCGGCGCCCTTGCTCCCGCGCTGTTACACTCCCGTGCATATAGGCAAATCACCCCGCAGAAAAAGCAGAATGTCTGCTCTACTGCGGGGCGTTTTTTTGCGTGAGACTTTGAAAACCGGTGCGAAAACAGCTCGGGCTGCCTTACCGTATGGTGCCGCCGCCCAGAACCGTCTCACCGGTCTGACCTGCATTCGGCGTTTGCCGATTGTGCTTTAACACATAGCTACAGCTCAAGACAGGACAAACCCCAATGGAAGTCCGTTATGCTTATACCGCATAACAGGTGTCCACAAAAAATGTCTGCTTGACTGGGGGGCGTGTCAGCTGAATATCCTGTTTATGGGACACACATTCAAGTATAATAAAGCCGTAAACAAAAGAAAGGGAGCCGTCAAACGGCTGAAAGGAAGCAAAAAATGAAAATATTTACAACAAGATTAGAGGAGCTTTACACCGCAAAAAGCGCAAAAGAAAAGCAGAAAGCTGATGAAAGCGAAGCGTGTTTCGACGAATTCGACATAGACGACGCGATACTCATCTACTGAGCATCTTTTCAAAGTCCGCCTTATATGATAGAATAATATAATATCAGCAGACTGAAACAAAGGAGCGGCAAAATGAAAAACATTATCGACTATGTCACCGAGGAAATCGCCGGCTTCGACGAAAAGCCTTTCTGCGATGTGGACTCGCTCGTTCTATCGCAGCTGTCATACCTAAAGCTCGGCTGTATCGCGGCAGGCTCAGAGCGCCCGGCGGCGCTCCCGGAAATACATAACCTTCACGCTTCGGAGCTGTATCCCGCGCTTCTGAAGGGCGTAAGAGCCGCCGGACTCAACCGCCGTTTGATCTGTGAACTTGCGGCAAATCCGCGTTTTCGCAACATAAAAATTTTTAACTGCACCGAGAGCTTCTCTCCCAACGACGAAAAGCAGTTTGCCGCCGTCACCTTCATTCTTCCGGACGGCAGCCTGTATATCGCATACCGCGGCACCGATTCGACTATGATCGGCTGGAAAGAAGACTTCAATATGGCGTTTAAGTGTCCCGTTCCGTCGCAGGTAGAAGGCGCCGAGTATCTCCGGCGCACCGCCGAAGCGATACCGGGGAAAATCCGCGTCGGCGGACACTCCAAGGGCGGAAATGTCGCGGTTTACGCCGCAATGTCGGCGCAACCAAAAATTAAAGAACGTCTTACCGCCGTTTACAGCCACGACGGCCCGGGCTTTCTCGAAGAAACCATCCAAAGCGAGAATTTCCGCGGGATAGAACCGCTCATACATAAAACCCTGCCGCAGTCCTCGCTTATCGGAATGCTGCTGGAACATCATGAAAACTATTCGATAGTCGAAAGCGACGGCTTTTGGATTGCACAGCACGATCCCTTTCTCTGGTCGGTCGAAAAGGGCGAATTTGTACTGTGCGAGCAGATAAGCGGCGGCGCGCGCTACTTTAACGACACTCTGAATTCCTGGGTAAAGGCGCAGACCGACGATAAAAGGGAGCTTTTTGTAGATACGCTGTTTCAAGTTCTGAATTCCACCTCAGCCGAAACAACGGGTGAGCTGTCCGACGGATTTGTGCGCAACCTCCCGACAGTACTCGGAGCAGTCAAAAACATCGACGCCGATACACGCAGAGCGGTGTCCCATATACTCCGCGAGCTGTTTTCCGCCGCCTTCCGAAATCTCGTTCCCTCGCGCCGCGAAAAGGAGGCGAACGCTCCGACCTCCCCCGATGCCTGAATGCCGCCAATGGCCCTTCTCCCGGAATAGGCCAAGCAAAAAACCGCATGTCATTTTGCCTTCTCTTTGGCGGTGTTTATAGAGGAGATGAGCATAACACGGATGCTTGTACAAGCAGAATCAAGGGATTGATATTCCGATTCGTTAAGCGTGCATCACAGACGAAGTCTTCATCACGTTCCGCAAGGAACGCATCACGCAAAGAAACCTCTTTTGTCTACCAAGACAAAAGAGGTTTCTTTGATGTATAAGAACTACTAAAAGTACACCAATTAAATGTATTTTTAGTGCAGGTTAGTTTTTTCTATACTCATATTCTAAAAGTTCTTCGTCTTTGTCTACGCATATAAACCCAGCACTTTCAAACAATTTAAGTGAGGCA
>JAQXGK010000024.1 GCA_029006345.1 Bacillota bacterium | reverse complement strand
AAAAAAACGTAGTTTTGGCGGGGGTAATTTGCTGTGTCTTGACTCCTCTGATCCTGCGTTTTGGATCGGAGGTTTTTTAATGCGCTGGGCTTCATCCGGTGTTCCGCTGCTGATTTCAAGCAGCGGCTATCATACCACTTGATTGCTGCTGCGCTATGCGGTAGCCGGTCAAAAAAAGCCTGTCTCTGCAGACGGGCGCTTGCGGCTTCTGGCATGAACTGACAATTCAGTATCACAATGAAATAAGAAATCCTGGCACACCCGTTGTGCGGCGTCATGCGCCGTGTGATGGGTGTGTTTTTGTATATACCGGCAAGGTCAGCCCCCGATGCCGTGGGCCTCCACGTTTTGATTTTTCCCTGAGAAAAATCAAAACGAACGGAGGAAACAGAAATGGATGGAAACCATCCGACACACATTGATCCCCAGCCCAAGCGGAGAAAGAGTAAGGACAACCCTTACACCATATTTACGACCGGGCGCAACACCCACGATCCCAGGTACTATCTGTCCTTTCGGGATGTCACCGGAACGCACCACTGTATGGAGATCGACAAGGAACTGTTTGATGCGCTTGACCAATTTGAGCTTGATGATATTTCCTTTATGAACGAAGTGGACAGGCATTACGAGCAGTCGGAGCAGACAGAGGCATCTCTGTCCAGGCGGGCAGTCGAGCAGCAGGATACCGTAGAAGATGCGGTTTCACAGCGGCTGGAGGCAGAAGCGCTCCATAGGGCTATCGCCCAACTGCCTGAAACACAGCGCCGCAGACTTGTCCTGTACTACTTCGGCAACTTTACTTATGAAGAAATCGCAAAGATGGAGGGATGCACTAAGAGAGCAGTAAAGTTCAGCGTTGATATTGCCATTGGGAAGCTGAAGGAAATTTTCTGAAAAATTTCTGTTTCAGACTACACTTTTGGCTTTTAAGTGAGGAAACAGGTGAAAGGACACGGAAAGCCTTTCACCTGTTCTCCGTTTTATACGGATGAATGGGTTTGCTCTTTGATAACTGCATACCCATTCATCAGACACATTCCCATTGCTATTGTGATGAGCATAAGCCACGTTAGCGGCTGCGCCAGGATCTGCGGTATCCGCAAGGAGCGAGAAACAGTCGGCTATCAGCACCGGGCGGCTCCCGGTGTGGCCATGACAGGCAATGGGGCGATACTCCTGTTCAGTCACAGTCCGAGCGTGATAGCGCCGTTCCGAGCGTAAACCGTCGCAGGCAATGAGAGCAGCCGACAGAGATCCTGCCGGGGGTGAGAATCCCGTGGAGCTGATAGCCGCCAGCCGTCTGATGACTTCCCATGTATAAGCCGGGGCGTCGAGGACAAATAGGCTTACTTTGAATATTGGTCAGACGGCGGGACAGGTTTTTGAAACGGAATCATGTTTATTTCCCGGCAACCTTAATATGTTCTGCTGTCTGGCCTCCTACATAGGCGTTCTCCGCCTAACCATTCAAAGGAGGTCAAATCCATGAAAGAAACATACCTGCGCGGAGATATGTATTATGCCGATCTTGGTGACGGCATCGGTTCAGAGCAGAATGGCTATCGTCCCGTCCTTATCATACAGAACGACGTTGGGAACAAACATAGCCCTACGGTCATTGTGGCGGCCATCTCCAGCAAAGTCGGTGCAAAGGCCAAGTTACCTACCCACTACTATATCGGTGCCATATACGGCCTGCAGCTGCCCTCTGTCGTACTTCTGGAGCAGCTCCGCACCGTTGACAAGAAGCGTCTGGATGCCTACATTGGCAGGCTCCCCGAACAGCATATCCGAGGCATCAATCATGCGCTGGCAATCAGCGTTGGTCTGATTGCTCCTGTACCCCAAAAACTGACTCTCTGCCTATGCAGCGTCTGTGCGGAAAGCTTCCGTAACACAGGCGCTTTTTCTTTGCGCCGAACCGATCCGCAGCAGGCGGCAAAGGATGTCTGTACCTACTGCAATCACCGTAAGGGCGTTGATTACGAGGTCATTCCCCGCAGAAAAGGCGGTGGCGTATGAGCTTCGGCGATGTTTATAAATCGGTTCTCAAAGAATACCCGGATGTCATGTCTGTTGAGGAAGTCAGCAAGGCGCTGGGCGTATCAGATAAAACAGTGTACCGCCTGCTCCGGGAAAACAAGATCGAGCATATTTTGATGGGCAGAAAGTACCGTATCCCGAAGGCACATCTTCTTTCGTACCTTCGACTTTATTCAAATTAGTCTGTAAAGACATAATTTTGCACATTGGACGCTGTGACCGAAGTCCTATATAATGGAGACGGTCAACAGCAGAAGTCCTGAAAGATAGGAGGTATCACGAATGGTAGCAGGACATCTGCGTGAAAAAAACGGACTATTTTACATCGTACTGAATTACACCGACGCTTCCGGCAAAAGGAAATCGAAGTGGATTTCAACCAAGCTGCCGGTGAAAGGCAACAAGAAAAAAGCTGAAAAGATGCTGATGGAGGCTCGTAAAACCTTTGTAGTGGAAAACGGGCCGGTCACAGATGACATTCTCTTTGCCGATTTCATGCTCCAGTGGCTGGAGATCATCAAACCGACCATCGCCATCACGACCTACTCATCCTATTCCAATATGGTGAAGGGAACCATTGTACCGTATTTCAGAGAGCGTGGCATTACCCTCAGCGGGTTGAAGCCCACCGACATTCAAACGTTCTATACAGAGCAGCTGAAGCGTGTCTCGGCAAACTCCGTGATCCATTATCACGCCAATATCCATAAGGCGCTGAAGTATGCCGTGAAAATCGACCTGATTCCAACAAATCCGGCAGACAAGATCGAACGTCCCAAGAAGGACCGTTTCGTGGGCAGCTTTTATGACAGCACGGAAATTCAAAAGCTGTTTGAAGCCGCCAAAGGAACGCATCTCGAAATCCCCATTTTCCTCGGTGCCTTTTACGGATTGCGCAGAAGTGAAGCGCTTGGCCTGAAGTGGGACGCGATTGATTTCCAGAACGACACGATCACGATCCGGCATACGGTCACATCCTGCAACATCGACGGGAAGCACGTTCAGATCGCTCAGGACACGACAAAGACAAAATCCAGTATGCGTACCCTTCCGCTCGTTCCTGTGTTCAAGGAAAAGCTCCTGGAGGCCAGAGCAAAGCAGGATGAGTGCCGGAGGGTGTGCGGCCGGTGCTATGACAGGAGATACCTGGATTATGTTTGCGTAGACGAAATGGGCGGACTGATCTCGCCCCACTACCTCACTTCGGCGTTCCCGAAGCTCCTGGAGAAAAACGGCCTGCGCCGCATCAGATTTCACGATTTGCGGCATAGCTGCGCCAGTCTGCTTCTTGCGAACGGTGTGCCGATGAAACAGATCCAGGAATGGCTCGGCCACAGCGACTTTGCGACTACCGCAAATGTCTATGCGCATTTGGACTATCAATCCAAACTGTCATCGGCTGATGCAATGCTTAACGGTCTGAGCGGCGCACTGAATGTGATCGGTTGACTGGGGGGCGTATCCTACCCGGAATACGCCCGATACATAGGTTGAATCGGTTCGAAAAGGAGGCAAAGTAACCACTTCCAGGGGAGAACTCACCGTTTTAGGGGAGAACTTTTCGCATAATTTCATATTGGCGCCGCATAAAAAGAAATGTCCCCAAGCGGCAAAACCGCTTGGGGACTGGGTTTTCTGGCGGAGAGTGTGGGATTCGAACCCACGGTACCGTGAGGTACACCTGATTTCGAGTCAGGCTCGTTATGACCGCTTCGATAACTCTCCATGCTTTTTATCTCAACATCAGCCTCAAACACACCTCAGAAATTGGGGAGAACTGATGGGGAGAACTCGCCGATATTTACTTCTCAATGATAGCCGAAAAGCCCCGGAATATCAAGGTTTTTTGGCAGTGCGCTTCCGAATTGGTCCTCCGATTTCGAGTCAGCCCCGTTATGACCACTTCGATACCTCTCCGTTTATGTTAAACTCCTTGACGGAGTGTTAACGCTATTGTTAAATTATGCCAGTAATTATTAGAATTATGGATATCACTGAGACCTCTGTATTATAGCACGCAAACAGTGATATGTCAATTATAAATATGGCTGAAAGCGCAGAGTTTTTTAAATTCTTGAGCCTGCAAATCAAATAATTCTTGGAGTTTATAAATCGGCAAATCATCGTCCAGCAAAAGTGAGTTCCCGGTCAGCTTGCAGAAGAAGTCACGGTCGACTGAAAGTGAGGGATAGTGCTTTCTGAGAGCGCTGAAAACATTGAGTTTCACAGATAATGCGTTGAATTTATTAAAATCTGTTATTGTCAATAATACAGCGTTGCACTCCGTATTCATCCACTTTGAGGCTGTAGGAGTAATATGGATTGGCGAAAATGATATTCCGGGCAGATTTCGTGAATTTAAATCATGTGCAATCAGATCGGAATTCAGATCGGGTGCGGCAAATATTCGGAAAGGGTAGGGTGTTCCGCGGCCTTCGCTTAAATTTGTTGCTTCTAAAAAACAGGTTGACAGGTAATAGAAGCATGTTTCGCAGTTTGGTATATTAGGTGAGGGAGCACGCCAAACAAGGTCGGTGTCGCTCCATATCAAATCTCTGCTCCATCCGCTCATTTCACATATTTTAAGATGACAATTTATATTGTAACGGCTGTTGATATACCGGGCATATTCGCCGATGGTAAGCCCGTAGCGTGTAGGTATGGGATACATACCTACAAAGCTTGAAAATTTTTCTTCTAATACTTCGCCGTCAATTACGCCGCCCAGGGGATTCGGCCTGTCAAGAACAATGAAAGCAGTACCTGTTTCGGCACAAATTCTCATAGAGTTGGAAAGAGTAGAGAGATATGTATAGTGCCGAGCTCCTACATCCTGTATATCATAAATCAATGCGTCCAGCGAAGCTGCCGCAAAGTGGTCGGGAGAGGAGTTGGCACCGTATAACGAATATACTTTTGTCTCACCCAGCATCGAGTTTTCGAAGCTCTTACCGGCTTCAAGCCGCGCTTCAAGACCGTGCTCCGGCGCAAAAAGAGCACAGAGCGTATACTTTTCCGAAATAACATCGATAGCCTGCTTGCCGTCGCGACGACAGGCGCCGGTATTAGTAATCAATCCGACTCGGGCTCCTTTTGCGAGCCCGAGCGCTTCAATGTTATCAAGTCCGGTATACACACTGTGCTTCATATCTGCTTTAATTAGGATTATCTCAGAATGTAACTCTTTCGTATCTTATGTTGTTCTTTACAGCGTTCTCGGTATCTTCGGCGATGACAAGTTCTTCGTTGGTGGGGATGAGGTAGACAAGAACCTTTGAGTCGTCTGTAGACAGCTTTACGATATTATTCTGGTGATGTGATACAGCGTTAAGCTCGGAGTTTATCTTGATTCCGAAGATAGAAAGCCCGTTGCAGATGTCCTCGCGGAGTCTGGGGTTGTTTTCGCCGATACCCGCTGTGAATACAAGCGCGTCAAGGCCGTCCATGATTGTAGCGTAGCCGCCTATGTACTTGCGGATTTCGTGAACAAGTATGTCCATTGAAAGCTGAGCCTTTTCATCACCTTCGCTGATAGCCTTTTCAATGTCGCGGGAGTCGCTGGAAATTTCGGAAACACCGAGAAGACCGCACTTCTTGTTCATAAACTCTGTCATCTGTGCAGGAGTGAAGTTTTCTTTCTCCATGATGAAGGGAATAATAGAGGGATCTATAGCGCCGCAGCGAGTGCCCATTTCGATACCGTCGAGGGGAGTAAAGCCCATGCTTGTGTCAAGTACCTTTCCGTCCTTGACTGCAGAAATGGAGGAACCGTTGCCGAGGTGACAGGTTATTATCTTGGTGCCTTCGGTTTTACCGAGTATCTTGCACATTTCGCGCGTAACGAAACGATGAGAAGTACCGTGGAAGCCGTAGCGGCGGATTTTGTACTTTTCATACATTGAGTAGGGAATGGGGTACATATAAGATTCGGCGGGCATGGTTGAATGGAACGCCGTGTCAAATACAAGTACCTGAGGAGCATTCGGCATAACCTTTGTGCAGCCCTCGATTCCGTGCAGTGTCGGTATTGTATGAAGCGGTCCGATATCAATACACTTCTTGAGATCTTCAATTACATTATCGTCAATAAGTATCGACTTTGAGAAATAGGGTCCGCCCTGGACAACTCTGTGTCCTACGGCGTTGATCTCGTCCATTGATGAGATGCAACCGATTTCAGGGTCGATGAGGTGGTCTATAACAGCCTGCATTGCTTCAGCATGAGAGGGCATATCAATTTCCTCAGTGATCTTGTCAAAGCCTGTCTTTCTGTATTCGATTTTTCCGCCGTTGCCACCGATTCTTTCGCAAATACCCTTTGCGATAACATTCTTATCAGTCATATCAAAGAGCTGATATTTAAGTGATGAGCTGCCTGCATTTACAACAAGTATCTTCATTTTTCCAAACCTTTCCTTGCATTTGATTTGTTGTTGGAATATAATATTACTTGAAATCACAAGTAATCATTTGCATAACAAGATAATTATAACACTATTTTTAAATTTTTCAAGTATTTTGTCAAATTACGGGGGAGGATGACGAATTTTGAGAGCTGTAGGAATCGTATGCGAGTACAATCCTTTTCACAACGGTCATCTGTATCAAATTCAAAAGATTAAAGAAGAATACCCCGATAAGGCTATAGTTTGCGCTATGAGCGGTAATTATGTTGAGCGCGGCGATATAGCTATGTTCGATAAATATTTGAGAGCAGACGCAGCGATAAGAAACGGCGCCGATTTGGTGCTTGAAATTCCTTTCCCATACAGTATTTTTTCAGCCGAGGGCTATGCGATAGCCGGTGTTGAAATACTGTCTGCGTTTCAAGCGGTTGATACTTTAGCTTTCGGATGCGAGCAGGATGATATCAAATCACTTTGCGAAACTGCTGATAAACTGTGCGACTTTCGCTTTGAAGAGCTGCTTGCGGAAAACCTGAAAAAAGAACGACAGTACAGTTACGCTTGTGCGCGGATACGAGCCTATAATCAGCTTTTCGGTAAATCATTGATTGACATGACTAAACCCAATAATATATTGGCAATAGAGTACCTGAAGGCTGTAAAACGCGGCCGATTTGATATAAAACCGTTTGCTGTAAAACGAATCGGCAGCAATCACGATGAATGCAACAGTCCTGACAGTAGCGTGGCGAGCGCCTCATATATTAGAAATAATTATCAGAAAAGTGCATGTTTTTTGCCTGAAAATACGCAAAAACTCATCGAAAACGCGCCGAAAATGAGCATAAACAAGTTGTTTTCTGCTCTGAAATCGAGTCTTATTTTGTCAAATGGTGTCGAAAATGTATATTGCTTCGATGAGCTTTTTTCGTCAGCTAAAAAGAGTATTAATGACGCTTTTTCGTTTGATGAGCTTGTAGGGCGTCTTACTACAAAGACATATACACGCGCATTTGTACGGCGCGGCTTGATTTCTTATTTACTGAATGTGCCAAAAGGTTTATTCAAATCAAAACCGGATTTTACCATAGTTCTCGCTGCAGATAAAAAGGGAAGAGAGCTGCTCAGACAGAGTTCCAAGGACGAATGTAAAATCTCGGTTATTACAAAACCGTCGCAGTTAAATGAAATTACGTCGCCGTCAGCTCAGCTCGAGATTAACGCCGACCGCCTCGCAACTGTATGCATGGATAGAGATACATCCGCAGACTTCTTTCTGAAAGCCGGGCCTGTAATTGAAGATTTGGATAGGGAGTAATTATCAGGCTTAAAACACGTTAATAAGTGATATTTAACACTATATGCATCAATAATGGATATTACCGAAAGCCCCGTACAGCAGTTATATGCTGCTGTACGGGGCTTTAGAATAGTCAGTATGGCGAAAGTGCGAAATAAGTACGCAACGCTGTATCACAACTGTTCAGACAAAGTCATGAGAGCCATTCCGAAAGGTGTGCCTTGACGAACTCGTCGTCGTTAAGGTGCGGGTACATTTTATAAACGCGGTCTATTTCTTCCTTCTGGCCGGGGGAGAGTGTTTCGTCCGGATCAAGACACCAGATACCCTCCATCAAGCCCTGACGGCGAAGCACTTCATGAACTCCGGCAATACAGCCGCTGAATGAATTGGCAGTGTCAAAGAAGGCGCTGTTGCAGTCGGTGACCTGTTCGGCAAGCGTGAGCAATGTTGCAGGGATTTCATCCTTTCCCTGATAGGATTTGATGAACTCAAACATCTCGCAAACCTTCTTTGTCCAGACACACCAATGGCCGAGAAGACCGCCGACGAAGTGGAGAGTAACATCCTCGCCGTCGACATTGAATTTATAGGGTGTAAGAAGGTCAACTACAATATTATCATCGTTTCCGGTGAATAGCGCTATATCGTCGCGGCGCGGAGAAAATGCAACGGCACGGACTACATCAAGCGTCTGATACCGGTTGAATGACGCGCACTTGATAGCGATAACATTGTCAATAGAGGCAAATTCGCTCCAGTAGTTATATGTAAATACTCTGCCGCCTACGCTCGGCTGAAGATAAAATCCTATTACCGGAATAATCTCAGCGATTTTGCGCGTGCGGTCGAGAAGCTGCTCCTCGGTATAGTCGGCAAGACCGCCGGGGCTGAGCAAAACAGCATCATAACCGTATTTCTTTGCAAGAAGTGCTTCATTTATCGCCTGCTCGGTTTTTCCGCATACTCCTGCGCACTTTACAATTATCCTGTTGTGCTTTTTTTCGTAGCTGTCTATTTCTTCTGAGCATACCTTCAGCACAGGCTCAAATAGACCTATCTCGGGGTCTCTGATCTTAAACTGAGTCGTATGGACTGCGATGGCAAGACCGCCTACGCCCGAATCCATGTAATAGCGCATAAGTGCGCGCTGACGGTCGGGATTGAACTTTCTGTCGGCCGTAATGGCAAGGGGATTTGCCGGTATAACGATTCCGGCCTTTAAAATCTTTTTTACTTCATCAATTCTGCTCATGATCAATACTGTCCTTTTCTTTCTTCAAAATGCGTGGGCTTGTTTAATGTGCGATTGCCCGATTTTATCCACTCGGCCTGCCATTCGATAAGCTGCTTTGCCGAATAGGTCGGATACCCGAACAGCTTAGTAGCAAGCGAGGCGTTTGAAATATACGCACTGTCTGACTCCTCGCCGGTAAAGGTCACTTCCTTATCAAAAAGTTTGCCGAATTCAAGGGCTGTTGCTCTGACGGAGAGTGTTTCGGGACCTGTAATGTTAAGGTAGCTGATGGGGGAGGAGGCATACAGCAAGCTTCGGATTGCCGCTTCGTTTGCATCCCCCTGCCAAATACAGTTGAAGCAGGTCGCGCTGAGAGAAACGGGCTCGCCTGCATAAACCTTGCTGGCTATATCAAACAGCACGCCGTAACGGAGGTCAACTGCGTAGTTGAGGCGGTAAATGAGCACTCTTGTACCGTATTCTACTGAAGCATATTCAAACACTTTTTCGCGGGCGAGAACGCTCTGCGTATATTCACCTATCGGTCCCACCGGCGTATTTTCCGTAGCTCCGCCGCCCGACAGCTTAACTATCGGGTAAATATTGCCGCTTGAAAATACGACTATATTTGAGTTTTTATATCTCTCGGCAGTAAGGGAGGGAAGCCATGCATTCATTGCCCAGGTCTTAGCGCTGTCGGTGCCGGTTCCGAATTTTCTGCCTGCCATAAAAATGACATTTTCACAGTCTGGCAGCGTGTCAAGCGCTCCCTTTTTCATGAGATCGCAGGGAATTATCTCAATATTGTTGGATTCGAGCAATTTTACTGCAATTGGGTCTGAAAAACGGGAAACTGCAATTACTCTATTGTTCATTCCTGCGCTTTCGAAGGCTCTTTTAGCAAGAATTGCAAGAGACGGTCCCATTTTTCCGCCGGCGCCGAGTATAATAACGTCGCCCTTTATCTTTTTTACATCCTCAATCAGCCTTGCGGACGGCGTAGTTAACATTTCGTCGAGTTTCTGCTCGTTAAACATATGTACTTCCTTCCTGATTAATTTTAGTTTTGCTCACCTCTCGCTTAGAGGCACGTACTTCTTTTCTTTTGAAATGCTGACATATGCCGGTCTTATGATTTTTCCGGCATTTGTTATTTCCTCAAGTCTGTGCGCCGACCAGCCGACTATGCGAGCGACGGCAAAAATCGGAGTATACAGCTCGGGCGGCAGCTTCAAAATATTATATACAAAACCGCTGTAAAAATCAACATTTGCACTGACGCCTTTATAAATCGAGCGTTTTTCACCGATAACCTCGGGCGCCAACTTCTCTATTTTTGAATAAAGATTGAATTCCTTTTGACAGCCCTTTTCATCGGAAAGCGCCTTAACTGAGCGCTTGAGAATATTTGCACGCGGATCGGAAAGGGAGTAAACTGCATGACCCATTCCGTATATCAGACCGCTTTTGTCAAAGGCCTGTTTGTCAAGAATTTTGTGAAGATAGCATTTAATTTCTTCATCGTCATCCCAGTCTTTTACGTTTTCCTTTATATCCTCCAGCATTCCGACGACCTTAATATTAGCGCCGCCGTGTTTCGGGCCCTTGAGTGAGCCGAGAGAAGCTGCTACCGATGAATAGGTGTCGGTTCCCGATGAGGTGACAACGTGAGTTGTGAAAGATGAGTTGTTGCCGCCGCCATGCTCTGCGTGCAGTACGAGGCACATGTCGAGAACGCTGGCTTCAAGCGGAGTAAACTTTTTGTCGGTGCGCAAAAGTCTCAGCATGTTTTCCGCACAGGACAGCTCCGGCTTTGGCGTATGGATTACCAAGCTCTTGTCAAAGTAATAGTAGCGGTAGGCGCGGTATGCATATATTGCGAGAAGAGGAAGCTGTGCAATCAGCTGAAGCGACTGTCTGAGAACATTGGGTATGCTTGTGTCGTCAGGATTGTCATCGTATGAATACAGCGTAAGTACGCTGCGGGAAAGCGCGTTCATTGCATCCTTGCTCGGCGCTTTCATTATTACGTCCCTAACAAAGCTCGGGGGGAGTGTGCGGTAATTGGACAGGACTTTCTTGAAGTTTTCAAGCTCTGTTATGTTAGGAAGCTCACCGAAAAGCAGAAGATATGTTACCTCCTCAAATCCAAAGCGCTTATCATTTGTGAAACCTTCTACAATGTCCTCAATGTTAATTCCGCGGTAATACAGCTCTCCTTCGCAGGGGTGGCCGTCTTTATTTGATACTATTCGGCTTATGTCGGTCAGTCCGGCGCGCACGCCGTTTCCGTTTATATCTCTAAGCCCCCGTTTGACATCGAGCTCCTTGTACATGCTCGGAGGGATTACATCGTTTGAAGTGATTTTTTCAGACAGCTTCAGTATTTCAGGCGTTATGACCGAAAAAGGATTTTCAGGTTTCTGAACATCAAAAATAGAGTTGTTTTTTGCCATTTGATCACCTTTCCTTTCAAAACGGACGTTTTGTAGCGTTAGTTATACCGGTAATTTTATATTCTTGTATTTCCTGCCTGTCGAACAGAGGAATAAGAGAATTATCGGCGGTTGTTGCCGCAAGAGGGAGCTGTGAGAGTTCGCATACCTTTTTTGCGTAGTCAAAGCTGTTTCTGACGGTTTCGGTCGAGGTTTCGACGCCGAGATTTGAGTTATTGATTACAGCCGTTATCTTCATTGAAGAGGAAAGCTCGATATCTCTCATCATTTGGAGCGCATCTTCCGGCTCGACAATCGACGGGCGGTACATATTTATCACGCAGAACATCTCATAACCGTGCTGTTTGAATTTTTCCGAGAGTCCTCCGAGCGCAAAGGCTCCGCTGTCGTCGCCTCCCACATCGAAAATTGCCGCATTGCCCGGCAAAAAAGCTTTCAGTACATCCGGAACCACGCCGGGAACATCAACATTTGAATTGGCATAAAGCGGGCTTATCAGCTCAAAGCCGTATCTTTCTGCTTCATTGATATTATCGCTCGAACGGTAATAGGGGTTTACTATGTCAAAATCTATAAGCGAGATATGAAGACCGTCAAAGGCTTTGTCACGCGACATGGCGCAGGCGATATTTACCGCTATATTTGTTTTACCGACGCCGTAATGTCCGGTTACCGCAATAAGGCTTTTATCAGTGTAAATCATATAATTCTCTTTCCAATAAAATACAATTCCATTATATCATATTATTTGCCGCCAGTAAACAGATATCAATTCAAAAACATAGAATTTTTATTTTGAAAAGGTATTGACAAAATGAGTTAATACTGCTAAAATCAAAACATCAGCAAAGGCGCTGTGGTTTTTCCACAGCGCCCATTTTTTGTTTTCGGAGGAAGTAGAATGATTGACATCCAAAAAGAATTCGGAAGCTTGGTATTTAACGACAACGTAATGAAGGAAAGGCTTCCCAAGCCGACATACAACGCTTTCAAGAAGTGCCTGAAGAATTCCGAGAAGCTTGACCGAGAGACTGCCGATATTATTGCCAATGCCATGAAGGACTGGGCGATTGAAAACGGCGCTACCCATTTTACTCATTGGTTCCAGCCGATGACCGGTATGACAGCCGAAAAACACGACAGCTTTATATCGGTTTCCGACGCGAGCAATATTTTTACCGAGTTTTCCGGAAAAGAGCTTATTAAGGGAGAGCCTGACGCCTCCAGCTTTCCGTCCGGCGGCTTAAGGGCTACCTTTGAGGCGCGCGGCTATACTAACTGGGATCCCTCCTCTTATGCTTTTATCAAGGACGACACACTGTGCATTCCGACAGCCTTTTGCTCATACAGCGGAGAAGCCCTCGACAAGAAGACACCCCTGCTTCGTTCCATGGAGGCTGTAAGAAGACAGACAAAGCGTTTGGGCGAGCTTTTCGGCACCAATGTCGAGAGCGTTGAAACCACCATCGGTCCCGAGCAGGAATACTTCCTCATCGACCGCGCCCTTTTCAAAAAGCGCAGGGATATAGTATATACGGGACGTACGCTTTTCGGTGCAAAGCCGCCGAAGGGTCAGGAGCTTGAGGATCACTACTTCGGCACCATCCGTCCGAGAGTACATAAGTATATGAAGGAGCTGAATCTCGAGCTTTGGCGTCTCGGCGTTTATGCCAAGACAGAGCATAATGAGGTTGCTCCGTCACAGCATGAGCTTGCTCCGGTATTTACAAGCGCGAATGTGGCTGTAGATCATAACCAGCTGACTATGGAGACCATGAAAAAGGTTGCGGCTAAGTTTGACCTTGCCTGCCTGCTACATGAAAAGCCCTTTGCCGGTGTTAACGGCTCCGGCAAACACACAAACTGGTCTGTTGCCATCAACGGAAGCGACAATCTCTTCGAGCCCGGCAAGACACCTGAGCATAACCTGCGTTTTCTCATTTGCGTTTCGGCGATTATTTATGCTATTGACGAATATCAGGATCTTATGAGAATAGCGTCGGCAAGCGCCGGCAATGACCACAGACTGGGCGCTAACGAAGCGCCTCCCGCTATTATAAGCATTTACCTCGGCGACGAGCTTACCGACATACTTGAATCGATTGCTACTCACAAGACATATGAGGCGCACAAGAAAAAGGAACTGGAAACAGGGGTAGATATACTGCCTGCATTCAAGCGCGATACCACTGACAGAAACCGTACCAGTCCCTTTGCCTTTACCGGAAACAAGTTTGAATTCCGTATGCCGGGTTCATCCTTCTCGGTGTCCGAGCCCGCTCTCGTTCTCAATACTATTTTTGCCGATACGGTTTCGGGTATATGCGATAAACTCGAGAAGAACGGCGTTACAGAAAAATCAGTGTATGATATAGTCGGTGAAATATATTCAAAACACAGCAGAATTGTATTCAACGGCAACAACTATTCACAGGATTGGGTTGACGAGGCCGCTAACCGCGGACTTCTCAATCTTGCCACAACTGCCGACGCGCTTCCGTATCTTATAAAAGACAAGAACATTAAGCTGTTTGAAAGACAGGGCGTTTTCACACGTGATGAGATTTATTCGCGCTATGAAATTTACCTTGAAAACTACTCAAAGGTGCTCAATATCGAAGCGCTTACCATGATTTCCATGACTAAGAAGGACATTATGCCGGCGGTAATTTCTTATTCAAAGAAACTTGCCGACGCCGCGAAGGTCAAGATGGAGGTCGCAGGCGAACGTGCTTGCCAGCTTGAGAAAAAGCAGGTAGAGAATCTTTCATCTCTGCTTTCGTGCCTTTCTGACAGGCTCGATGCGCTGGAGAGCGCAGTAATACGCGTCAAGGATATTTCTGATTTCTATGAGAACGCATGCGCATACAGGGACTGCATAATACCCGCTATGAATGAGCTGCGTGCCGTGGTGGATGAACTTGAAACTAAGGTCGATCGCAAGGAATGGCCGCTTCCGTCTTACGGCGAACTGTTGTTCAGCTTCTGAAATATGTAATATAAAATCCCGAAGAAATATTCTTCGGGATTTTGCTTTTCATTATATTCTTTCTTTTAACAGATAACTAAAATGACATGCAGAGCTTTTCGCTTATTGGTGCTTATGATTCTTGAACAGCATTCTCGCTACAAAGGTGGTGGTTGCCATTGCGAGAGCTATTGCACAGGTATTGATGAGAGTAGTAACCGTCATATTTACGCCTTCTGTCGTTTCGCCGAGAACAAAGTGTGCCATGGATTGATATAAACCTATACCCGGAACCAAAGACACAATAGCGGGGGTCAGAAATACCGTTGCCGGCGTTTTGAATAACCGGGCAAAGAACTCAGATAAAATGGACATTGCCATTGTGCCCATGAAAAAGCCGACCGGCTGAGAAAAATAGTCGGAAACCGGAATATATATCACATATCCGAGAGCGCCGAGAAGGGCGCCGATAAATATCGCTTTCTTGGGGCAATGCAATAAGAACCCGAAGAAAAAGCAGGCAAAGAAGCAGTAAACAAAGCATTTTGCAATATAAATGACATAAGTGAGCGTTTCCGGTGTCATACGAGAAAACCTCCGATCAAATTGAAATGAAGGAAGGTTCCTATCACAATGCCGACGCCTGAAGCTATCGCTATGGCGAGCACAATCGCCTCAAGTATGCGAGAAACGCCTGAAATCAGGTCGCCGCGTATGCTGTCGCGGAACGCCACAGTCATAGCGATACCGGGAAGAAGCGGCATGATTGAGCCGATTATTACAAGGTCGTATCTGAAATCGGTGAATAAAAAGCTGGCCGAAATGGCAATAAGCGCGGCTACAACGCCGAGAACCAGCGATGTTATAAAGCCGTTGGCCTTTTTTGAGGTGAAGAAAGTATTCAGACCGGCAACAACCACTCCCGTCATAAGCGCAACGAAAAATTCGGGTGCCGAACCGCCGAAAAGAATACTGAAAAACGCACTTGAGAAGCCGGTGCCGACAGCTGCAACGGCAAATGCTTTCAGACGGCGGAAGCGAGCAGGTTTATCGCCCGATAAAATCTCATTCAATAAATCATTGGCTTGGTTCAGCGTTATTGAGCAGTTCTCGAGACGGCGCGAGATATCGTTTACTTGCGCGACATTGATCAGATTTATTCCTCTTGTGTCGATACGAGCGACGGTTGTGATTTCTTTGTCAAAAAATTCCGCTGACAGCACTATTCCGGTCGTTATGGCCAGTACAGCAATGTTCTTTCCGCCGAAGTGCGTACATATGCGAGTGCAGGTTTCCTCTGCACGGTAGGTCTCTCCGCCGTTTTCCAGAATTATTTTTCCGGCGTTTTTGGCTACTTCGAGAACAAGTGAGGCAGTTTTTTCATATTCCGAATTGATTGGCGTCTGTTCCGACATACTTTAATATCCTCGAATTTTATTTATCTACGAAAGTGTAATTCATTTCACTTGTTTTGTCAATATTTTGAAGGTTTTTTATCGGCATGAACGAATTTTTTTAGCCGCATGACGGCGTATAAATTTACAGCAAGCATGAGCGCGTTGAAAAGGTCGGCAAACTGCCATATGGATTGATTGCTTATAACCGCCCCTATGTATGAGATAATACAAAATACAGCCGAATATACGGTTTGTGCTGTTTTTGAGTGCGGAAAGAGGTATTTGACTGCGCATTTGCCGTAGTATGACCAACAAAGCATACTTGCAAGGGCAAATAGTATCATGGAGACGGTTAACCCTATTTCTCCCGCTTTTCCGAAGCTTGCTGAAAAGCAGGAAAAGGTTAACAGCTCCGGCTTAAAGCTGCCGGACAGATATACTTCCGAGGTCAAAATCACAAGAGCTGTCAATGTGCAAACCAAAACGGTATCTATAAATACCTCGAAAATCCCCCAGACAGCCTGTTTTTGCGGTTGGTCTTCATTTGACGAGGAATGTACTATCGGAGCGCTTCCGAGTCCTGCTTCATTTGTAAAAATACCTCTTGAAAAGCCGAAGCGGACAGCGCCGGCGACAACCGTTCCCTTTAGTGCCCCTCCTGCGGCTTTTATCCCGAATGCACCGCTGAATATATCCGTAACTGCGCCGGGCAGCATGTCGCGCTGACGGAATATGCAGATGAATGAAGTTATTATGTATAATAGTGACACTATCGGCACCATAGTTCCGGTTGCATTGATAATTCTGCGGGCTCCGCCGCTCAGTATAATTGCCAAACTGACCGCCGTAAATATACCAATCAACGAAACGCTTATGCTCAAGGAGGCATTTACCGAACCGGCAAGAGCATTGCTCTGCGACATATTTCCCATACCGAATGAAGTCATTATGCACAGAAAACAGAATATGCGCGAAAGGCGGCGTTTATTCAGACCGTCGCCTATGTAGAACATCGGACCCCCGAAGCTATTGCGCTTTTTATACAATACCGCAAGGTATATTTCGGCGTATTTTATTATCATTCCGAGAAAAGCAGATACCCACATCCAGAAGAGTGCGCCTGCGCCGCCGTCGCATATGGCTACCGCCACGCCTACGGTATTTCCGACGCCTATGGTGCCGCCGAGCGCTGTGCTTACTGCTTTGAAGGGTGAAATTCCGCCTTTTTGCGGCTTTCCCGAAAATAGTGCCGCTACTGTGTTTTTCCATATATATTTTATACCCGTAATCTGAAACGCTCTTGTCTTGAATGTGAAGTAAAGCCCGGCAATTACAAGCAGGGCAATGAGAACATATCCCCACAAAATCGAGTTCACTTCTTTTATCAGCGTGTCAAGCAAATGCATCAAAATGCACACCTCTCAAAAAAGTATTAACAAACGGCGAAAAATATGTTACAATGTAAAAAATTGCTGAAAGGTTTGTAATGATATGTCCGATGTCAAATTCAGAAGTGCAGTTAACGGCTTCAACAGAAGAGATGTAGTAGGCTTTATTTCCGCACAAAGCGATAGATTTAAATCGGAAATCGCCGCTAAAAACGATCAAATCAATGATTTGACTAAGCGTGTTGAGTCGGCGGAAAAGGCGCTCAACGACTGTAAAAATACTGTTGAGTGTGCTCAGGCTAGATCTGAAACAGCGGCGCGTCTTTACCGGGACGTGATGGTTTTACTGCGCGAATCCTTTGACAAGGCCGGAGAGCTTAACGGTCTTGTGCAGATAAGCGATCATTTGATAGGCCAGCTTTGCAAGGGATATCTCAGCAAATCACTCGAGCTTAACAAAGCGGAAAAATTCCGACAGAAGGCACAGAAATTCGATATGATCCAAGGCTTGCTGACAAACGGGGAGATAATAGATAATTCCGCTGAGTACAGAGCCGGTGACGACAATCAAATCAATGAAGAAATGATTTCGGGCGTTGATATGAAGGGGTATGATATCAAATCGCTTGCTGAACGTCAGCACGAACTGATTGAAGAAATTGCCGCAGCATTAAGCGACGCCGAGCAAAAGATAAAAATCAGTGCGGATGAAAGAGGCTAATAAGTGGGTTGTTATTATATTGAAGATATTGATAAATGGGCAAACGAAGTCCGCGCGGGCGATGAACTGAGGCTTTCGGGTGTTATTTATACTGCCCGGGACGCCGCGCATAAAAAGCTTTTTGAACTGTTGGACGCCGGTTTGCCGCTTCCGATAGAGCTTGATAAAACCGTATTTTATTACGCCGGACCTACCGAAGCGCGGCCGGGAACGGTTATCGGCTCATGCGGTCCGACAACATCGTCCCGTATGGACAAATTCACTCCGCGTCTTCTGGAACTCGGTCTTAGAGGAGTAATAGGGAAGGGAGAGCGCAGCATCACCGTAAAAGAGGCGTTTGCTGAAAACTCACGGCTGTATATGTGTGCGCTGGGAGGTGCGGGCGCTATTGCGTCTGCCGCCATTAAGAAGTGCGATGTTATAGCATTTCCCGAGCTGGGATGTGAATCGATAAAGCGGCTTGAGGTGGAAAATATGCCTGTTTTTTGCGCTTATGATTTGCACGGCGGAGATATTTTCTCCCGTTCTGTGAAATAATATGGAATACAGCAAAATATTATTACTGTGAGGTTTGTCATGCATTACGATACTATGGTCATAAGCGGCGCCTCCGGCGGAATCGGGAGTTGTATAGCAATAAGAGCCGCAAGTTTTTGCGATCATATGATTCTGCTCTACAACAGTTCGTTTAAGGATATCACCGTTCTTACTGATAGACTTTCGGGAACCTGCGATGCCGTTGCGGTCAAATGTGACCTTTCCGACGTCCGAGAGGCCTCTAAAATCGCTCATGATATCTCAGACAAGTATAAAGTCGATGCGCTTGTCAATAATGCCGGAATTTCGCTTGTCAAGCTTCTTCAGGACTGCACGGACGAGGAAATATGTAGACTGATCAATGTCAATCTGACTTCTGCAGTATTGCTTACAAAGGCATTTATTCCCGGCATGATTGCTGAAAAGCGGGGCTGTATTGTAAATGTCTCATCGGTATGGGGAGAGATCGGCGCGTCCTGCGAAGCTGTTTACTCTGCTTCAAAGGCGGGCCTTAACGGATTTACACAAGCACTTGCAAGAGAATTGGGGCCTTCAGGTATCCGCGTCAATTCCGTTTGCCCGGGTATGACAGATACGCGAATGAATAAATGCTTCGGCAATCAGCAAATGCAGGATATAATCCGTGAAATCCCGCTCGGCAGGATAGCCGACCCTGACGAAATTGCCGCCGGCGTGATGTTTTTATTGTCCGACAAATCGTCATATATTAACGGGCAGTGCTTTTCTCCTAACGGCGGAATGCTTATTTAAGGAAGAAGGGAGCCGATAATTATTGAAGGGTAAATTTCTCATCCGCATAACAGCGGCTGTTCTTGCCTTAATGTTTGTTCTCATAATGTTTATTTCCGTATTTACGAGGGCTGATTCGGTTACGGACAATGATCGGATGTGTGTGTTTGACACTATATGCACGTCAAACCAAATGGGAACATGGATTCTGAATCAGCAAAACGCATCATCTGTTTTTATAAGAAGTACGGATATTAAACCGACGGACTATCCGTATTCAGATGCCGTTGTTATGAATTCCGCAGTAGGTGCAACGGGAAACGCCAGTATAACAAAGCTGTATAATTCACCGTCGAACAACGGCTTTAAGCTGACGGTTAATATGGATATTCGTTCGCTTGCACCTATTTCGGCGAGCGGCGAGAGACAGGGGATAGGCGTCGATATTTCTCTTGAAAACGGCGCAGAGCTTGAGTTTACACTTAATTCATTCAGCGGGGATAACGGGTTAAATGCCGTTATTTCTTTATATTACGGCACAGAGAACTGTGCACGTGTTCCTGTTGTTTTGCCGTTTGACGATGCTATGCACGAGTGGAGCTTTGTTTATACGAGTCTGAATAAGGCCGCAGTTTTGACAGACGGGGTCATTGCGGCTGAATTTGACGATATCCGTTTGGACGAAGACGTGAAAAACGAAGCGTATGTGCGCATTTCCAATATTATTTCCGAAAAGACGGAAAATGTAAATTATGCATATATAAACCGCATTTTGATGTATGATAATCCCGTCATCACCGATTTTTCCCTTTCTCCGTTTGCTTCTAAAGAAAACTTTGCCGGTACTGTCACTACAAGCTACAAGCTTAATGATGATTATTCTCTTATTCTTACTTTGTCAGACAGAGACGGGAATGATATAAGTATTAAGCAAAATATACCGCTGAGCGATACTGAGCATGATTTTTCGTTTGACGCCGGCGGTATTACAAGCGACTGTAAAATCAAATTGAGCCTTGAAAAGGATGGGATAATACTATCTCAGACCGTAGCCTATGCTTATCTATACCGCGATATAAAGGCTGTTGAGTGTACAGATAAGCTGACTGCCGATGAAGAATGTGCTTTTATCTGCAACGACCTTGAGAATATTGATTTTCCCGATAATTCCGTTTGGGTAAGAAGCTATTATGCGTCTAAAAAGAGAAGCGAGACCGGCACGGTGCTTAACTGTGCGCCTCAGGAGGATATAACCGAGAGCTTTGAGTATCCCGCTGTGCTGAACGGAAAATTTGCCGTTTATATAGGTTACATAAGCGGCAGCTCGGCGGTCTGTGTAAACGGGACATCCGTTAAAATGAACTCTACATATGATGATACCGAAAACACGGTACACGAGGTATTTGCACTTTGTCAGGATTTCAGCGGTCAAACGCTGACAATATCCAATATTCCCGGCAATCTGATAAAAATTGCTTATATTAAATTTGTTTCGATATCCGACGAGGACTATTCGATATATCAGTCTGATGCCGACAAAAACCTTATTATCGATAATGACGGCTTTACGGATTTTTGTTTGTATGACATAAATACAAGCGATGATTTAGCTCATATTGCGGTAGACAGTTACGCCGATTGCTTTGATTTTGCGGCAATTAACATTTCGCCGTTTCTAACCACCGAATTGAACTACAACAGCGCGGTACTAAACAAATATATCGGCGCAAAGCTTGACGCACTTGGTGTAAGCGCCGAAAACCGACCGAGCCATTTATATGAAATTGTTGCCGGAAACGGCCTTCCTGTAGATTATGAACAGTATATGAGCGACAGTTATAAAAAAGCGCGCTCTTCAATGCTTGCTCTTTCAAAGGAAGGGAGTGTCCCTTCGATTGTTGCATTAAGCGCAGACAAACGCGGAATAGACGCGTATGCTTCATTAAGAATGGCGGCCTTTTATAATCCGGAGACACAGTATTTTCTCAACGGCTCGATGTTTTATCTGTATCCCGAATGGCACCAGAAGGAATCAGATCTGATGAGCTATTATTACGACGGCTACCGCAACTATATTACAGAGCTGTTGCAGGAGCTTTCCTTAATGGACGGCATAGACGGTGTAACACTTGATTTTTCGCGATACCCCTATGTAATCGGCAGTGAGCAGAATTTGCCCGAAGGCAAGACTGCTGTCATGAATGAGTTTATGAGAAATCTGCGGGCCGTCTTGGGCGAAAGCGCCGTAATAAATCTGAAAATCGCCGTTCCCGCCGATAGCTATGCTACGCAGTACGGAATCGATTATCAGGGATGGATAAGGTCGGGCTATATCAATAATCTGATAGTCATAGATTTTGAGAAGGAAAGCTTTTATGACTACATGCCTTATCTGACGCTGTGTGAACAAAACGGTGTCGGCTTTTATCTCGGAATCACAAATGTACTCGGTGATATTCCGGACAGTGAATATCTGAGCGAGCTTGAGTATCTCGGTCTTTATGACAGAAATACAAACAGGATTTCTCCCGAGCTATGCATGCAGCGCGCAAGAGAAGCGTATTCTGCGGGAGCAAAGGGTGTTTATATCTATAACGGCTTGACTCCGGAAGGCGACGGCAGTTATTCAAAGTATTACGGACGGCTTAATTCGCTCAAGGATACCGAAGTCTTTTTCAGACTTGAATATCCGTCGGAATTCGTTAAATATCCCGTTACTATTCTCGAAAAATCGGCCACTGAGCTTTTTGGAACGCATGAGTTTGTACAGCCGAAGGAAGAAAATGACAGCGGAATACTGCCTGTCGTATTAATAGTCGTGCTTTCGATCTCCTTGATTCTTTTTATAGCGCTTTGCATATCGAACAAAAGCACTTCGCGCGACAGAATTGATGACGCCCTGTGTAAAAATGCGGCTAATAACACTGTATCTAATGATACGAACACGCAGGATATAAACGAACATAAAGCTGAAGACGATTACAGTCAAATCAGCGGAGGCAAAACCATTGAGCGGCTCATTGACAGCGACGGTATTGAAGCTGACTCCCAAACCGTTCACAAAAACGATACTGAAGTTGAAAATGATACCGAAAACAACAATAATAACGAGTAAAATATCAATTAGTCTTTACTTTTAAGAGTATTTATATTATAATACGCAAAGTGAATACTACTTTTGCCGACAAGGCTAGGAGGATGAAATGTACAGAGTTGGTATTTTAGGAACTGAAAATTCACATGCTATGGCGTTTGCCGAGGAAATCAACCTCCCCGGTGCGGATGGTAAAGTCAAGTACCCTGATTTCAAGGTAGTTGCTCTTTATGCTTCCGAAAGACAGCCCAGTGAAGAAATCGTTGAAAAGTGCGGGAAAGACATAGTTATCTATGACAAGCCCGAGGATATGCTCGGAAAGATCGACTGCGCTATGATAACATCGCGTCACGGTAAATTCCACAAGGAGCTTGCCATGCCGTTTATCAAGGCAGGTCTTCCTTGCTTTATTGACAAGCCCTTTACTATCTCTATTGAAGATATGAACGAGGTTGTCGCTGAAGCTGAAAAGAGCGGTTCGCCCCTTTCCGGCGGTTCGGGATGCAAGTATATACCCGAGCTTTTCGAAATGAGAGACGTTATTAAGGCCGGCGAGCTCGGAAAGCTCAGAAGCGGCGTTATAACATTCCCCGCAGAGATGGACAGCGAATACGGCGGATTCTACTTCTATGCATCACATCTTATCGAAATGACCATCACGGCGTTCGGCAAGGATATCAAGTCGATTCTTGCCTGCGAGAACGGCGGAAATCTTATAGCTATCGCCCGTTACGACGGATTTGACGTTGTTATGGACTTTGTTCAGAACGGTTACTACACGGCTACCGCTTATTTTGAGAGAGGCAACTGCGTTAAGACACCCTGCCTCGACACAATTTACGCGGCTGAGCTTGAGCAGTTTATCAATATGGTCAGATCAGGTAAGTCGAGCCTTGATATCGGCGAGCTTACACAGCCCGTTTACATTCTCAACGCTATCGAGAAGTCGCTTAACGAAAAGAGAGAGGTTGCTCTTTCTGAGTTTTAATCGGCAATTACTTAAAAAAGCGGACGGTATCTTCCGTCCGCTTTTTATTGTGCTTTTTCATTTACTTTACTTGAGTTTTATGATAAAATTACCGTATATATACCGTCGGAGGAGAACATGAACGCAGAGTTGAGCCGCAGGCTTACACAAGTTAAACAAAAGCTATTTGACATATACTACGCAAACCTGAATGAAATGCAGAGGAAGGCGGTTTATACAGTAAACGGCCATTTGCTTGTTATTGCGGGTGCGGGAAGCGGTAAAACGACTGTCCTTGTTCAGAGAATATCACAGATTATTCTTTACGGCAACGCATATTACGGTTCCAACGGAATAGAAGCAACCGAAAACGACATAGCAGGGCTCGAAGCGATTGCCGAAAATGCAGCCATGCTTGACAGGAATACTCTCAAGGACGTTCTTTCGACATTTGCCGTCAGATCGGCAGAGCCGTACCGCATACTTTCCATTACCTTTACAAACAAAGCCGCAGGGGAAATGAAGGCGCGTTTAGCGGCTGAGTTGGGAGATAAAGCAAACGAGATATGGGCGGGTACCTTTCACTCTGTCTGTGTTCGGCTTTTGCGTCAGTTTATTGACAGAATAGGATATAAACGCGACTTTACGATTTACGATCAGAGCGATTCAAAGAAGCTTATTGGCGACATAGCTAAAGAACTGAAAATTGACGATAAGGCTTTTTCGGCAAAGAAAATAATGAATGTCATATCCCGGCAGAAAAACAAGCTGATAACAGCTCAAAAATACGAGCTTACTGCTGACGAGCCTTACGAAAAGGAAGTATATGCAAAGGTATATACCGAGTATCAAAAGCGCCTGAAAAGCTCAAATGCGGTCGATTTTGACGATATAATCATGCTTACTGTTGAGCTGCTTCAGCAATACGATGAGGTTAGGGAATACTGTCAGAACCGATTCAGCTATGTTTTTGTGGATGAGTATCAGGATACAAACTATGCCCAGTTTATGCTGCTTGATATAATATCAGAGAAATGCGGAAACCTGATGGTTGTAGGAGACGACGATCAGAGCATATATAAGTTCCGCGGCGCTACTATTGAGAATATTCTCAATTTTGACAAGTATTACAAGGATTCTCAGGTAATTCTTTTAGAGCAAAACTACCGCTCCACAAAAAATATACTGGGAGCGGCCAATGCAGTAATATCACATAACACCGACCGAAAGGGAAAGCTTCTATGGTGTGACAGGGATAAGGGTGAGCTTATTACCTCTAAAACCTTAGAGGACGCACAGGCGGAGGCGGTATATGTTGCCGAGGAGATAGAGTCACTCGTAATAAATAAAAAAGCTAACTATAAGGATATAGCGATTTTATACCGTTCCAATGTCCAGGCTCAGATTTTTGAGCGCGTATTTGCTCAGAGCGGTCTGCCGCACAGAATACTCGGAGGCATTCGTTTCTTTGAGCGCAGAGAAATCCAGGATATCATTGCCTACCTTTGTGTCATTAACAATCCCAGTGATGCCGTCAGGCTGACCAGGATAATAAATCAGCCGAAGCGTGGTATAGGACAGACTACTGTCTCAAGAATTGCTTCTTTGGCTGCCGAAAATGATACAGATATGTTTTCCGTCATAAAAAACGCACGAGAATATCCGGACCTGGCAAGAAGCGCTGAAAAGCTCAGTAAGTTTTCAAAGCTGATTGATGAGCTAAGAGATGACGCAAACACAATGTCTTTGCACGAACTGTTTTCTGCAGTAATTCAAAAGACAGAATATACTAAAATGCTTCAAGATGAATGTGATAAAAAAGAGCTTGAAGACAGAGCCGACAATTTGGATGAACTGATTTCCACTGCTATTTCTTATGAGGAAAACCATGATCAACCCACACTTTCAGGATACCTCGATGAATGTGCGCTTATCAGTGATATTGACAACTACGACGAAACCTCTGATGCAGTGGTGCTTATGACAATTCACAGCGCTAAGGGGCTGGAATTCGACTATGTTTTTTTAGTAGGTATGGAGGAAAACATTTTTCCATCATCGATGTCGCAGGCGACAGAGGAGGAGCTGTCGGAGGAACGGCGGCTTGCGTATGTCGCAATAACGCGCGCAAAGAAAAAGCTGTATGTGACAAGAGCGAAATGCCGTCTTTTGTACGGCAATTACAGCTATAATCCGGCTTCTCGCTTTATTAAGGATATTCCCGAGCAATATGTCGAAGGCGATACTGATTTTGATTCTTCAGATGTAAATACATTTGACAGAGATTATGAGTACGGCTATTCGGATCCGTCGAGATATTCATTCGATTTTCAGAAGAAGCGGCGCAGCTACGCTAATGGCGCTGCCGGTTTTTCTGCGGCACCGCCGAAAAAAGAAAAGCAGGCTCAACCCAAGCGTATATTTAACACAGGCGACAGGGTGCAGCACATAATATTCGGCGACGGTGAAATAGTCAGTGCTAAGCCAATGGCGCAGGATGTTCTGTATGAAATCAACTTTGAAAAGGTTGGTATAAAAAAGCTGATGGGCAATTATGCAAAGCTGAAGCCAGCTGAAGAATAGGGGGGTATAACATTATGATTCTTGATGAAATCAGTGAACAATTGATTATTGGCAGGGCGCCTGTATTGGCAGATACGGTGAAAAAAGCTCTCGACGAGGGATATGTTCCTGCTCAGATTATTAATGGCGGCCTTATCAAGGGAATGGATGTTATAGGAGAGCGTTTTAAAAACAACGAGGTTTTTGTGCCCGAGGTTATGATGGCGGCACGTGCGATGAAGGCCGCCATGGAGGTTCTCAAGCCGCTTTTGAAGTCAGGCGATGTATCAGAGAAGGGCACGGTGGTCATAGGCACCGTTAAAGGCGATCAGCACGACATCGGAAAGAATCTGGTAGCTATTATGCTTGAAAGCAAGGGCTTTCGCGTGATTGATCTCGGTGTTAATGTCGCTCCGGAAAAATATGTAGAAACCGCTATCAAGGAAAATGCCGATATTATAGCATGCTCGGCGCTTCTGACAACTACAATGATAAACATGAAGGCCGTTGTAGAGCTTGCTAAAGAAAAAACCGATTCCAAGGTAAAGGTAATGATCGGCGGCGCGCCGGTTACACAAAGTTTTTGTGATCAAATCGGAGCTGACGGTTATTCCGAGGATGCGGCTGCAGCCGCTGAGCTGGCTGAAAGGCTGGTATCGTAATATGAAGAGAATACTTGTAATTGACGGCCAGGGCGGTAAGGTAGGCAAACTTCTGATAGAGGAAATCAAGAAGATGACTCCAAACGCCGAGATTGTTGCAGTCGGTACAAATTCCACTGCTACGGAAAATATGCTTAAGGCTTGTCCCGAGTGTGCCGCGACAGGTGAAAATGCCGTTATCGTAGCTTGTAGAACTGCATCCTGTATCGTCGGTCCCGTAGGTATAGCTATAGCTGATTCACTGTTTGGTGAGGTAACGCCTGATATGGCAAAAGCAGTAGGTCAGGCTAATGCCGAGAAAATCTTAATACCTATGAACAGATGCTCTATTCATGTTGTCGGTACTGCCAAAGCAGGTGTCGGCGAGCTTGCACGGCTTGCGGCAGAAAGAGCAGCAGCTTTATTTAATGACTGAAACGCAAAGAGCGCATCGAAATTTTGGTTTCTTAATTACGCCAAATTGGAAGTTTCCTGCTATAATATTATAAGATAAAACTACCCGAAGAAGAGTAAAAACAAAACTCTTTTTCGGGTAGTGTTATTTGTCGCTGGCTGACGAAGTAAATAACACTTGTAGAAAGTCAAAAATAACCGCGAAGCCATATAACCCGCGTCCCGTGAATAAAGCTGCCCAAGTGTTC
>JAQXGK010000023.1 GCA_029006345.1 Bacillota bacterium | reverse complement strand
CATCCCACGTTCCGTAATGAAAATCGGCATTTTTACATATGGCGCAAATAGAACACCTGATTCCGCCGAGAACCGGCTGCTCAAGACTGCCTTTACCTTTGATTTCTTCGCACCACTTGTCAACAAGCTTCTTGTCTATATCCATATCTTCAACCCTTTCTTATGAGCGTCATAAATATCTTGCCGTTAATATTTGCGTTTTAAGTATATCATATTCTGAATCGTTTTGCCTTTCCGGCAACAGTATTGTCAGCTCCACTTCGGCATCATAAGTAGTATCGCGAAACAGTGACGTTGAAGTAAAAGCTTTTGTCAAGCGAGGGTTTCTATGTATATATCATTCATCATTCGGCAAACGATTTCCGTATCATAATTCTTGACCTTTTCACGGTTATATTCACCCATTCTAGTGCACATTTCGGGATTTACTGACAAGGTATTTATTGCCTCGGCGAAGGAGGAGCTGTCACAGGGACCGCAAAGGAAACCTCCGTTGTGATCGATAAGGTCATTATTCCCGCGTATATCGGACACGACGCAGGGAAGACCTGCCGACATTGCCTCCATTATAGAGCGGGGTAGCCCTTCGCGAAGAGTAGACATTACGAAGGCGTCTGCCGATTTGAGCAGTGTGGGTATGTCGCTGCGATAACCGAGAAAATGCACTCTGTCGGATATGCCGTAATGCTCGGCGAGTGCCGACAGCTCATCTTTGCAGCTGCCTACGCCGCAAAGAATAAAATGAACGCTCGGAGTTTTAAGTTTTCCGAGTGCTTCAATGATTGTGCGGTTGTTCTTGTTGCGGTTAAGCTCTCCGACCGAAATGATAATGAAATCATCGTTCTTGGCGTTGATTTCGCGGAGAAGAGAAGCCCTATCCGACGGTACTCCGTCGATTGCGGAGGTGTCAATTCCGACGCCCGGCACATAGTAAACCTTGCCGCCTTTTCTCAGCTTCATGCGCTTTGCAACTTCATAGTCCTCATGATTGATGGTTATCAGAGCGTCGGTTGAACGCGCCATCAAAAACTCCATCGGCTTGAAGGTTATATTGTATATCTTCGGGCCACCTTTGTAGAAGTAGAATCCATGGGCTGTATATATTATTTTGCGCACTCTCGCCTTTTTTCCGCAGGAGCGGCCGAACCAGCCGCCGACGGGTGTGTTGCAGTGGACGGCGTCGAATTTTTCCGCCTTCATCAAGTTGAGAACCTGGCGTTTTGCTTTGATATTTTTTGGATGCATGGGATTGCGCTTCAAATCGATGTGATGCAGAATGACTCCGTACTTTTCTGGATCGTCTTTAAACTCGGAAAAATCCGCCGCCAAATGTACTTCATATCCCATGCTTTGAGCTGCAAGAATGGAGGGCTTTGAAAAGTTTGTTATTTTTTTTGAAATATTGCTGATAAAAAGAAGTTTTTTCATGACAACTCCTAATAAGATAGTATTTATACTAATTAATATTTTATAATGAATTATACTGCATTTCGCGTTCAAAGTCAAAATCTCCGAAATCACGGGTATGTTTGCGCAAAGCAAAATACCGCCGTGCTAAGAAGTTAGGCGGTATCGCATAGTAAGATAAGACTTCATTTGACCGAGAACGGCTTTCAGCGGCTGCTCTCACCTGTCTTCTGAAAGCCGTCATACCAGTTATAAAAGGCGCTAAGATTGTCCTCCGAGACCAGATTTCTGCCGTTTTGCATCATATCGAGCATGATATCCTCGTCCGGGGTGCGATCTGCTTTATTTGCCAGTGCCTTTCCTGCGGTCTTTTGCATTGTTTTCATCATAAATCTGTATATTCCGTGCAGTTTGTCGATATCAAAACCGCCGCGCAGCGTAAATACCGCAATCTCCGGCGAAAGGGAATTTTGCTTTGTCACATCTGACATCTGCGATCCGGTCTCTCCCATGCCAACGGCGCATACTGCGCGGATTTTCCAGAGTTTTTGCGCTTTTTTTATGCCCTTTACCGTGCCTGCCATGAGCCAGCCGAGATAAATAATATCGCTTGCTTTTTCGAGCGTTGTTTTTGCCTTGTCAAGCGAGTAAACGGGAAGACCCGTTCTTTTGCCGATAAGGTTTGCATATTGGGCGGTTGTGCCAGTGTTTGAGGTGTAAACAATAGCCTTGATCATGTCTGTCATTTTCTTTTATCTCTCTTTGATTTTTTATTTGTCTTTGATATTTCAATAAATTTTCGCCGCTTTTGTGCCAGGTACTCTGCGGGTTTTTCGGCGCGGTTGTTTTCCGCCGTCAGCTTTTTATAGGAGTTAAGGCGCGCGGCGTCGAGCAGTCCGTTTTCAAGTGCCGCCTGTACGGCGCATCCGGGTTCGCCCGAGTGCGTGCAGTCGCGCCAGCGGCAGTGGGAGGCGAGCTTAGAGATCTCCGAAAAGGCTTTGTCAACGCCCTCCGAAGAATCCCACATACCCAGCTCGCGCATGCCCGGGGTATCTATCACCATGCCGCCGCAAGCAAGACGTATCAGCTCGCGGTGTGTGGTTGTATGTCTGCCCTTATCGTCGTTTCTCAGTCCGTTTGTCTTTAATATACTGCCGCCGAGCAGAAGATTGATAAGAGTGGATTTTCCTACGCCGGATGAGCCGAGAAAAGCGGCTGTCTTTCCGCCGCACAGATAACTTTTGAGTTTTTTGGCGGTATTTGCGTCAAATGCGCTGACGGTAATTATATCTGCGCCGACGCTGATGTCCTCCACCTCTGATATCCGCTCGGGCAGGCAATCGCAGAGGTCGGTTTTAGTCAGCACTATGACGGGCGCGGCACCGCTGTCCCACGCTACCGACAGGTATCGCTCCAATCTCCTGAGATTATAGTCGTTGTTGAGCGACATACAGAGAAAAAGCGTGTCGATGTTTGCCGCAACCACCTGCTCTGTGCGAGCGGTTCCGCTTGCCTTGCGCACAAATACGCTCTTTCGCGGCAATATCTCATTGATTACCGCTTCCTCGCCCTGACCCGACTGCATGACGAAATCGCCAACGGCGGGCAGGTCGAGCGCCGATGAGGCGCGGTAGCGCAAATTCCCCGAAACGGCGGCAGTATGCTCGCCGTCTGCGCTGATGGTGCGATACAGTCCCTTTTCCTGCGAGACTACCCTGGCAGGAGAAAGCTCGGGGTATTCCGCCGCCAATGCCTGAAAGCGCGGATTAAAGCCGTATTCAGTTAAGTCCATTTTTTACTCCGAAGTCTTCAATATGTTCTGTGAGAGCACAAAGGACGCTCTTTTTGTCCTGCGTATGGTCGTAAATATTGTATAAAAGAAACATAGGCGCGTAAAAGCCGACGGCCAATTTCTCAGACTTATCCCTGTCAGAGGTCATCTCGAAGAAAAGGTCCTCCATGTAGTCCAGCGGTCCGCAGGACAGGTACATTCCGTACAGCCGCGCCATTTCGGGGCTGCGGTATTGCTCAAGAGTAAGCATTTTCCTGAATGCCGACGCGAATTCGTCCTCTGTCCAGTATCTGAACTGTGCGACGGTATATGCCTTGATGTTGCCGTAAGAGGCGTCGGCATAAGCTTTTGCGGTTTGCTCCGGAGTACCCTCCGGCATGCCGTATTCGCGGGCGCGCAGCTCATCCTCCTGCTCCATGCGAAGGATTATGCTATCAAATATATCCCGCTTGCTTTTGAAATGGCGGTACAGCGCTCCCTTTGTAAGCGACAGCTCGCCGGCGATATCGCTGACCGAAACTGCCTCGTAGCCGTTTTTTGAAAACAGCCTGAGCGCGGCGAGCAGTATTTCTTGCTTTTTGTTTGACACTTTACTCCTCCCGAAAATAGTGAACGACCGTTTACACACAGTATAGTAAACGGCCGTTTGTCTGTCAAGAGCTTAATTGCTTTTTTTGCGCACAAATACATTCAAAAGAACGTATGCGAGAATGAGAAGGGCTATTGCTCCGCCGAGAATCGCATACATGGCGCCGATGGAAACGTTGTCTTCAAAAAAGTAAATATTACAGTCAATTGAGTCGCGGATGCCTTCGATTACCTCGCTTGGGAAGCCTATCTCGGACATTTCCCTGAAAACACCGTTCATAGCGTGGTTGCGTATTAGCGCGGTGCCGTAGGTGCCGGGCAGGAAGGAGAGAACCTTTTGCAGACCTTCTCCGAACTGGGATATCGGCATATATGCGCCGCATATAAAGCCGTAGCCGGCACTGACTATGGTACCGACGGCTGAAATCTGTCCCTGTGAGGAAAGAAAGAAATTGATTACCGACGATATTGCGGTGCCGAACAGAACCAGCAGAAATACGTCGGCCAACACTTTTATTACATCGGCGGCCGATAGGTACCAGCCAACCTTGGAAAGGTACAGAAAGCAGACTCCGGTCGCGCCGTAGCAGACTATAAGAGTTGTCAGCACACTTGAAATATAGTAGCCGAGCGCCATAGTTGAGCTTTTTACGGGCGAAACGGTAAGGTCAAAACGGGCTCCGCTGACCTTGTCCTGAACCATCAGCATATTTGAACAGAAGGTCACCGTGACGCAGGAAACCGCAAGAAGCGATGAGAACAGCTGACTTCCGACAAAGCCGTCGATAAGCCCTTCGGGCAAATTAAAGCCTGCCGGAAGATTTGCGGCAAAGCTTTCCTTATATACGTCTGCGAGAAACGTGGCATACAGCACGAGAAGTATGATGGGCGTGATAAGCGAAGTAAAGAACATTCCCTTGTCCTTGAAGAACATCTTGCTGTCGCGCCTTATCAGTCCAGATAATCCGGTCATTGAAGTATTCCTCCCATAAAAATCAGTCTTTAAGCATCCGTATTCGCACTGCCGGACAGCTTTTTTCCGGTTACGGCGAGGAATACATCATCCATCTTGCCCTTGGTAATCTCGTAATCCCTGAAAGTGTCGGGATGCTTGAGAATAAGTTCGGTCGCGGCGGCGGTATTCGGCACTGCGAAGCGGACTGCGTCGCGTATTCTTTCAAACGGCAAGTTAAGCTCTTCTATTTGCTCGTTTGTAGCGTTGTAGAGGGTTATGTAGTCGCCGGTGTACCTGTTTTTCAGAGAAAGCGGAGTGCCGTCTGCCGCTATTTTGCCGCTGTCGAGAATGACCACATAGTCGGCGTCGGCCGCTTCCTCCATATAGTGGGTCGTTAGAAAGACGGTCATGTTATCATTCTTTCTGAGACTGCCGATAACGTCCCAGACGGTTCTTCTTGTCTGAGGGTCGAGTCCGGTCGTCGGCTCATCCAAAATCAGTATTTTCGGCTTGTGCAGCAGAGCTCTGGCTATATCGGCTCTGCGCCGCTGACCGCCGGACAGCTTGCCGAGCGGGCGCTTGAGTATATCGTCGAGTCCGAGCAGTTCAGACAACTCAGCCAATCGCGCCTGAAAGGCTTTTCCTGTGATTCCGTACAGCGCGGCACGGCTTTTCAGATTGTCGTACACGCTGAGGGCACGGTCGAGCACCGAGTTTTGAAAGACCACTCCCAGCTCTGACTTGATTTTGTCGGGGTCTTTATCGATGTCGTAGCCGCCTATGATGACCGTACCGCTGTCCTTGGCAAGCTGGGAACACATTATCGTGATGGTAGTGCTTTTTCCGGCACCGTTAACGCCTAAAAAAGCAAAGAGCTCGCCCGGCTTGACGCAAAAGCTGATATCCTGGACTGCCTTGACACTGCCGTAATTCTTACAAAGGTGTCTTATTTCAATGATATTGTCCATATTAATTCCTTTCATAAACATATGTGTTCGGTAAGCTCACACGGCTTTGAAAGAATAATCTTCGCGCCGTTTTGTATCAAAAACTGCCTGTCGCGGAAGCCCCATTCTACCGAGATGCAGTCTATGCCGGCATTTGCGGCCGTCTGTATATCCACATCCGAATCGCCTATATAAACCGCCTCGCTCCTGTCGGTCTTGAGCTCTGACAAAACTGCGTTTACCGAATCCGGCGCGGGCTTTCGGCGAATGCCCTCTCTTTCTCCGACCGCGATATAGAAAATGCCGGGAAAGTAGCGGAGGCAAAGCTCCTTGACGGCGTAATCCGCTTTATTGGATACTACCGCAATTTTGATGCCTCGGCTTTTTATTTCTCTCAGAACCTCTGTTATGCCGTCGTACGGCTTGGTGTTGTCTGCGCAGTGAAGCTTATAATGCTTTGTAAAATCAGCGTGCACAAGGTCTGTAATGTCCGCCGGGGTGCCTGCCGGCACGCCGCGCTCAATGAGCTTTCTTATTCCGTTTCCGACAAAACGGCGCACTTCTTCCAACGAGCGCTCAGGCATACCGTTATTGCTGAGTGCATAATTCAGACTGCCTGTGAGGTCGGAGAGAGTATCTAGTATAGTACCGTCAAGGTCAAATACGGCAAGTGAATATTTCATCTGTTTATCCTTAAAAGCATGATGTGCGGCAATTGTCCGCCGTGTTATTTGCTGTTTGTCCGAACCGATTGTCTGTTACTGTGTTCAAACCAACAGAATTATACTGCAAATGTACGCGAAATGCAATTATATTTCGCCCTTTTTATCGGAATAACGGTTTGAGGCGGCATAAAAGAAAAAGGCAATCCTGCGATTGCCTTTTTACTTTACACTGTGAATTGTGCGAGGGATTTTGAAAAAAACTTACCAGGTGCGGGAAGACATCTTCTTGAATTCACCGACTGTAGAAACGTGGCTGTTAAGACCGCCGTCTACGGTGACTACCTGACCCGTGAAGAACTCGCTTTCGTCGGAAGCGAGATATACGCACATATTTGCGATATCCTCGGGGCAGCCGTAACGGTTGACCATAATGTTGTTGAGGAAGATGTCCTTGAGAACCTGAGGAACATGAGCCTCGTTATCCGGTGTAACTATAAGACCGGGACGCACGCAGTTGCAGCGGATGCCGCTCTTGCCGTACTGAAGAGCAGTAGACTGGGTGAGCATATCTACGCCTGCCTTAGCGCACGCATAGGCGGTTGAACCGAGGTCGCCGCCGCAGGAAGCCATCGAGCCGATGTTTATGATAGAACCGCCGTTGTTCTGCTGCATATAGGGGATAACGCATTTTGTAGCATAGAAAGTGCCGCGGATATCCGAAGAAAAGATATCGTCCCACATCTCAAGCGTGAGCTCGTCAATTCTGCCGTCCTTGAGTGCAACATTTGCGGCGTTGTTGACAAGAATATCGACCTTGCCGTATTTCTCGGCTGTGTCCTTGATAAGAGCTTCGATGCTTTCAACCTGCATAATGTCCATGAAGTGATAGGATGCCTCGCCGCCCTCCGCTTTTATGGCGTCGACGACTGTCTGACCCTTTGCCTCACGGCGTCCGCAAACAACAACTTTTGCTCCCTCTGCCGCAAAAAGCTTTGCTATACCTGTTCCGATACCGCTTGTGGAACCGGTTACGATAGCGACCTTACCCTTTAATCTGTCCATCTCAGTAAACCTCCTGAATTTGTTTTTATATTTGCCGGCCCGCTTTATCCGAAGGGACCGAAACAAATATAGTTAACATTTAATATTTTGAATTTGCCGCATTTTGTTGCCGAGAGCCCTGCGGACAAACTGCGCGGCAAGATCCTCGGCATTAATTTGTGGCGTTCCTGAGCGGATTCGAACCGCTGACCTTCCGCTTAGGAGGCGGACGCTCTATCCTGCTGAGCTACAGAAACATATTTTCTGAGTGCAATACAAAATACCAACTGTAATATTATTACAATTGACGGCAGTTTGTCAAGAGAAATATAAGCGTTTCCGGCGGTGACGCATTGGCCGCCGCGCAGGTTGAAAACATGGCATTTGAATCGCTGTTGAGAAGTTTTTTGTCTGTCGGCAGTGATGTTGGAGTATCTTCCGGTCTTGACAGAAAAAGTGTAATCGTTTAAGATTCATAAGAGGAAATAAGCCGATAACAGGGAATTTAAAGACAAAAAATATGAGTTTGTCTGACAAGAAACAGGGTGACGGATGACGGAAAAATTAAAGCGGTATTTGATTCTTTTAGCGGGACTGTTTGTAAGCTCTCTCGGCGTGAGCATGATTACGAGGGCGAATCTCGGGACATCGCCGATATCTTCTATTCCGTATGTGCTCAGTCTGCAATTTCCGTTGACACTGGGAGAATTTACGATAGCATTCAGTATTCTTTTGATTGTTTTACAAATTCTGATTCTGAGAAAGAACTTTAAGTTAGTAGATATTTTGCAGATTCCGGTATCGATAATTTTCGGCTACTTCATAGATTTTTGCATGATGCTTTTGTCCTTTGTTAATCCGCAGATATATTTGTGGAAGCTGGTATATTTATTCATCGGTTGCATCATTCTCGGAACAGGCGTATATCTGGAGGTTCTCGCCAATGTTGTAATGCTGCCGGGAGAGGCGTTTGTACGTGCGGTGACAGTAACCTGGAAAACGGATTTCGGTATTACAAAAATAGTATTTGACGTATTTATGGCAGTAACGGCAGGAGTGCTGGCTATAGTATTTTTCGGAAAGCTGCAGGGAGTTCGGGAGGGAACTGTCGCGGAGGCACTGCTGGTGGGATTTACAGCCAGAACCTGGGGAAAGCTATTGAGCTTTCTGCCACAGAAGATATATCGGAATTCAAATGAAAAGTAAGTTTCCGATTAACTGAAATGCTGTTTGGTCCGCTTTCAAAATGCGGCTGACAAAGCCTGAAGCCTTTAATGTTTTAAGGCTTCGGGTTTTCTTTATGCCGCCCTTCGGGACCGAAACAGAAAAACGATGTATTTCAAAAGGCACAGGAGGCTGTAATTTATAATGTTTTTACAAGAGAATTTTCAGTGCACGGGGCGTTTCAGCACAGGCTTTCACTATTGACTATTTATACACAATATAATATAATATATACAATTATCTTTGATTGCCGTCGGTTGCTGACGGCGCTTGAAATACTGAGACGATTCTAATAAAACGAAAG
>JAQXGK010000022.1 GCA_029006345.1 Bacillota bacterium | reverse complement strand
CTGTATAGAGAGCGGAGTATATCCGGAAAACCTCTGGAAATAGCTTTTGCGCACACACTGTCGGCCGGTTCGTCCGGGCGCTTTTGCTTCAGATTTTACAGATAATGATAAAACCGCAGGTTTTTGTATCATTACTCTTTGTGAAGTTTGGATTTTCACTATAAAAAAACACTACCCGAAAAAGAGCTTTCTTTGCTCTTCTTCGGGTAGTTTTGTCTGATGCTTTCGCAAGCAGGAAGTTTGTACGTCTGTTCCGGCTCAGCTATTGACGGCTGTCCTTCCCTTCGTATGCCGCTTTTTCTTATACATACCACAAAGGTGTCCCGGCAAGACTGCATCCGAAAGCGCCGCAGGACAAAAGCACGAGAACTCCCAACGACACACTGATAATGCCGATTATAAGGCCCGCCATCGCGAGTCCCCTTCCGCGGTAACGTCCGGTCTTGATTTGGGAAAGCGCAACAGCGCTCAGAATAATTGCAATAATTCCGGGCAGATACACGTAGGTTGTAAAAATAGAAATGAGCGACAGTACAAAACCGGCTATTGCGAGGCCGTTCATGGGAAGCAGCTGCGCGGGCTGAACCGGAGGCATCTGGTTGAACCCATTCCCCGCCGGACGGATTTCATCCGGCTTAATGCTCTCTGTCTTCGCCTGTTCGACGGCGGCGCCGCATCCTGAGCAGAACTTGGATTGATCGTCGATCTGTTTGCCGCATTTGGTACAAAACATACACTTTCTCCTATCGTTGATATTTCTTTTGTTATCCTTTTTCACCGATTGTTTTAATTATAAGTAAAAAGTCGAAATATGTCAACCGGCGGCATAAGTCGGGCGCGGCCGTACGTGTCTGCAAAACAGTCTGTTCTGTTTTTGTCTGGCAAACCCCGCCGCGGTTTCTTCAGAGCCTTGCGACAATAGCCTTTATTAGCCGCGAAAACTTTTCACCGACCGCCGCCCCGGTCTCCATAACCTCGCTGTGGGATATCGGCTCGCCCGAAATTCCCGCCGCCATGTTGGTAATGCATGAAATCCCGAGCACCGACATTCCTCCGTGAACTGCGGCAATAGCCTCGGGAACAGTAGACATTCCGACACAGTCGGCGCCCAGCGCGCTCAGCATACGTACCTCCGACGGCGTCTCGTACATCGGCCCCTTGCAATAACAGTAAACGCCGCGCTTGAGCTCTATTTTCTCGTTGCAGGCCGCCGCAAGGGCAATATCCTGCAGACTTTTGCTGTAAACCTCGCTCATTGACGGAAATCGCTCTCCGAAGCGCTCTTCGTTCTTTCCCCAAAGCACCGACGGACAGAACAGTCCGATGTGATCGCTTATCATCACAAGGTCGCCCGGCTTGAAATCCGGGTTTACGCCGCCCGCGGCGTTTGTAACTATCAGATTTTTGACCTTCAGAAGCTGAAATACCCTCTCCGGAAGCGTTACCTCCTCCGGCGTATAGCCCTCGTATAAGTGAAATCTGCCCTGCATGGCGATTATGCGTTTGCCCGCGATGCTTCCGAATATCAGCCGTCCGGCATGACCGGCAACCGTCGATACGGGAAAGCCCTCAATTTCGCTGTAGTTTACAGCGTATTCCTGCTGTATCTCGGCGGCAAACCGCCCGAGCCCCGAGCCGAGAATTATTGCCGTGTCGGGCATTTCGCCCGCCTCCCGCTTCAGGCGTTCGCTGATTTTTCGCGCTGTTTCGTACTGCATTGACTTCCTCCCGTTCTATTAATTCAACATATATGATAACAGCATATATGCCGTTTGCGTCAAATATTTATCGTTATCTGCCGCGGCTTGCGGCGCGTGTGTCTGCTCTTATGCAGAGCATGCCTTCAAGCCGAGAAAAATCCCGAAAGCACAGCACTTTCGGGAAACGCTTTATTGTTGAACCGAGTCCGTTTTTTCGCTTTTATCGTTTGCCTTAATGATTATTTCGCCGCAGGCCGACCGATCGTCAAATATCCGCTCGCCGACCGAGGGAACAACTATCCGCCCCGAATAGGGATTCTTGATGCTGACGACCG
>JAQXGK010000021.1 GCA_029006345.1 Bacillota bacterium | reverse complement strand
TTTCTCAAGCTGGTTCCCGTCGCGCTGACGGACGGGAGAATGCCGGAAAATAAATACGAGATAATCCTGCCGAATCATCTGTCTGAAGACGGCGGAGTCAATTATGCTTTAGGCGATGTGATCAGTCTCGACCTCGGCCGCAGAACCTATCAGGGCGAACAGCTCGGCCAGCATAATCCGTGTATTTTTGATTATGATTCCGAGGACGAGATTTGTGAAGAATTAGAAGATATCGAGCATCGAACCTATACGGTGGTCGGTCTTTTCGAGAATATGTATTACGAGGATTTTTTCTCACCGGGTTACACTGCTTTCACGGTGTCGGACAACAATCCGGACAAGAGCTATATCGGCTATATTCGTCTGAATGACATTTCCGATGTGCAGGATTATCTCGATAATCATTTCGCCGGAATGAATACGGATACTAACAATGATCTTCTCCGCTTCAGCGGTCATGCCCTTGAGGATTCCTTCAATACAATGCTGTATTCAATGGGCGGTATTCTCATTGCCATAATAGTGCTCGGCTCGATCTCGCTTATATATAATTCGTTTGCCATCTCTGTTTCAGAGAGAACCAAGCAGTTCGGCTTGCTGTCCTCCGTCGGCGCCACGAAAAAACAGCTTTTGAGGAGTGTGCTTTTTGAAGCGTTTTCATTGTGCTTTTTCGGGATTCCGCTCGGACTGCTCGCCGGCTTTGTCGGTATGACCGTGACCTTCAATTCGATTGCCGGAGTATTCAGCAGATTTATTCCCGAAACCTACGATATGCTCGGCTTGGAGCTTTCGTTCTCACTTTCAAAAGGCGCAGTTGTTTCGGCCGTGATAATCGGTATGGTCACCGTATTTATTTCTGCTTTGATACCTGCGGTGCGTGCTGTCAAAATCAATGCTATCGACGCTATCCGTCAGTCGGGCGATATAAAAATCAAGCCGGGTAAAGTCAAGACCTCGCGCCTGACCTATAAGCTGTTTGGCTTTGAGGGCATGATAGCCTCGAAGAACTTCAAGCGCAATAAGAAAAAGTACCGCGCCACCGTAATATCGCTTTTCCTGAGCGTAGTGCTGTTTATAACAGCCTGCTCGTTTGTTTCCTATTTGAAAAAGGGCACCGACGATGTTTTCACTATGACGCAGTATGATATTGCCGTTAACACTAATGCACAGTTTTTAGAGAGCGATGTGGAGAACGCGTTCAATAAGCTTTCAAGAGCCAAATCTGTTACCGAGGGAACGTATTGCTGTTTGAATTATACTGATATCAGCATAAATGCGGACAATCTTGATCCCGTTTTTTTGGACGAGGTGATAAAAAACTCAACCGGGTTATTCGGCAGCGGCTGTGAAATTATTGATGGGAAATATGAGTTTCCCGGAGTGTCGGTTTATTATATAGAGGATGCTTATTTCAGGGACTTTCTGAAGAAAAACGGTCTGGATGAACAGGAGTATTTGTCTGCGGATTCACCGAAGGCGATAGCTCTTGCGTCACTTGCCCTGCCCGGAAGCGACGGAAGATATCATACCTATAACACTCTTTCGGCAGGAAAGGGCGGAATTAAAGTTGAAACAGTCTGTATCCGTCCCGAAATTGACGGCTTGAAGTATTACGACTACAGCTATGACGAGGACGGCAATAAGAGTTATGTCTACACAGACCTACAGAAAAATTGGTATCATTACAGTGAACAAGAGGCCACATATACTGCGGAATTGACTGTTGGCACTGTTGTTGACAGTGCGCCGCTGTGTGTGGATGATTATCACTCCGGTCTTGTCATATTGTATCCGTTCAGTGCTTATGATACGATAAATAATTTTGACGGAAATTATTTAAACAGCAATTTTTTGATGACATTTACCTCCTCGAACCATAAGGAAAGCTCGGAGGACATGCTTGATATCATATCTCGCGACAGTATGAATATGAATATGGATCTGTATGATGTGGCGGATGAGATAGAAACCGAAAAAGAGCTTATAACCGTCATAAATGTATTTTCCTACGGATTTATAATTCTCATTTCGCTGATTTCGGCGGCAAATGTCTTTAACACGATTTCCACCAATATTTCACTCCGCAGGCGTGAGTTTGCCATGTTGAAATCGATAGGCATGACGCGCAGGGGCTTCAACAAAATGATGAATTACGAATGTCTGCTGTATGGCCTAAAAGGACTGATGTTCGGACTGCCTGTGTCTATCCTATTGACTTATTTGATTTTTGAGTCATTAAACTTTGGGATTGCCGTAAGCTTTTTCATTCCCTGGTATGCGATTGTCATCGCGGTAGGCAGTGTGTTTGCCGTTGTGTTTGCAACAATGCTGTATGCCATGAGAAAGATAAAGAAGGACAATCCGATCGACGCCCTCAAAAACGAGAATCTGTAATAAGCCCGGAGGGCTTGTCGTGCACTAAAAGGGCTTTTGCGACAATAAAAAATGCGCCGGATTTATTCCGGCGCATTTGGTTATATACTTATTTTATCTTTATCATGGACTTGTCCCAGAAGTCAGGAGCTTCAAAGCCAATGAAGTTCATGAGCGTTGCCGCGACATTGGAAAGTCCGAAGGAGCCGTCGGTATCGACTGCATATCTGTCGGAATAGAAGTTGTCGTAGAAAATGCAGGGGACGGGGTTGAGTGTATGGCTGGTTTTTGCCTTTGGATTGCCGTCCTTTCCGACCTTGACATCTCCGTTTTTGTCACACTCAAACATCTCGTCAGCGTTTCCGTGGTCGGCTGTGACCAGCGCAACACCGTGAGCTTGGTCTATTGCCTCCAGCAGTCTGGCAAGGCAGAGATCCAGCGCCTCCATACTGCACACCGTAGCTTCAAGGCTTCCGGTGTGGCCTACCATATCGCCGTTGGGGAAGTTTACGCGGATAAACTTATATTTTCCGGACTTGATTTCTTCGATAAGACGGTCGGTTATGTCTGCGCACTTCATCCACGGACGCTGTTCGAACGGGCAGACATCGCTCTTTATCTCGATGTAGGTCTCGGTTTCCTCGTCATATTTTCCGGATTTGTTACCGTTCCAGAAATATGTGACGTGACCGAACTTCTGCGTTTCGGAAATTGCGAGCTGAGTAACCTTTTCGTTTGCGAGAAATTCACCCATAGTGCCGGTGATTTCCGGGGGATTGACAAGGTAGCGTTTGGGTATGTGCAGGTCTCCGTCGTATTCGAGCATTCCGGCGTAGCAAACCTTGGGAGATTTCTTTTTAGTAAACTTGTCAAAGTCCATGTCGGAATCAAACGCCTGGCTTATCTCAATCGCACGGTCGCCGCGGAAATTGTAGAATACAACGCTGTCTCCGTCGTTTATTGTGCCTACGGGTTCGCCGTTTTCCGCAATAACAAAGCCGGGAAGATTCTGGTCTATACAGCCGGTTTCGTTTCTGTAGGTCGTGATAGCTTCTTCGGCCGAGGAGAACTGTCTGCCGTCTCCGCAAACATGAATATTCCAGCCGCGCTCTACCATGCTCCAGTCTGCGCCGTAGCGGTCCATGGTAATACTCATTCGACCGCCGCCGGAGGCTATTTTGACATCGAAGCTGTCGTCGCGGAGATTGGAGAGAAATTCTTCAAAGGGTATTACATAGTCCAGTGCACTTGTCTCTCCGACATCTCTTCCGTCCAGAAGAATGTGAATTCTGACCTTATTTACACCGTCTTTTTTGCATCCCTCGATAAGCGCTTTGAGGTGAGATATATTGGAGTGAACATTGCCGTCTGAGAACAGACCGATAAAGTGCATTACGCTTGAATTGTCCCGAACATTGCCGCACAGCTCTTTCCAGGTGTCTGACTCGAATATTTTGCCGCTTTCGATGCAGTTGGACACCAGCTTTGCACCCTGTGCAAACACCTGACCTGCTCCGAGCGCATTATGACCGACCTCGGAGTTGCCCATATCGTCGTCGGTGGGGAGACCTACTGCGGTTCCGTGAGCCTTGAGGGCAACCATAGGGTAGTCCTCCATAATCCGGTCAAGAGTTTCTGTGCGTGCCTGACGGACGGCGTTACCCGCTGTATCTTTTGCAAGACCGACCCCGTCCATTACTATACAGACGACCGGTCCGCTGCAGCCGATTGATTTATCAAGTTTTTTTAACATTGCTTTGCATTCCTTTCTTTTTCTAACCTAATTATTATATAATAAAGAAGCTTTTAATGCAAGTGATATTATTGCGCTTATAGCCGTAAGTATGATATAATTAAGTGAATTAGCTGCGTGAAAGGATTTAGAATATGGATATCAAAAAGCAAGCAGTAGAGCTGCATGCGTCGCTTCGCGGAAAAATCTCCGTTAAGCCGACTGTCAGCGTCAGGGATAAAAACGATTTGTCTCTTGTTTATACTCCGGGAGTCGCCGAGGTGTGCATGGAGATAGCAAAGGACAGTAAAAAGAGCTATGATTATACAAGACGCTGGAATACCGTCGCTGTTATAACTGACGGAACCGCGGTGCTCGGGCTGGGCGATATCGGACCTGAGGCATCTATGCCGGTTATGGAGGGCAAGTGTCTGCTGTTTTCCGAGTTTGCGGGGATAGACGCTTTTCCGATATGCGTCGACACTAAGGATACTGACGAGATTGTAGATACAATACGAAATATCAGCAAGAGCTTCGGCGGCATCAACCTTGAGGATATTTCGGCGCCCAGATGCTTTGAAATCGAAAAGCGGTTGAAGGAACTTTGCGATATACCGGTGTTTCATGATGACCAGCACGGAACGGCTGTTGTTGTTACGGCGGCGCTTATCAATGCTCTCAAAGTTGCAGGCAAGTCAAAGGAAGATATTAAGCTTGTTATCAACGGAGCGGGAAGTGCAGGCTGCGCTATCGGCAAGCTTCTTGCAAGATTCGGTGTAAAGAATATAATTTATGTTGACAGACTCGGCGCCATCTGTGAGGGCGGAGAAATGCTGAATTCCGAGCATGAGAGACTGTCGCATGTATCAAATCCAAATCATGAAAAGGGCAGTCTTGCCGATGTTGTCAAGGGCGCGGATGTATTTATCGGAGTATCACGGCCGGGACTTTTGACATCCGAAATGATTGCTTCTATGAACGATAAAGCCATTGTATTTGCTATGGCAAATCCGGTTCCGGAAATTATGCCGGACGCCGCCCTTGCCGCAGGAGCCTTTATTGTCGGAACGGGACGAAGCGATTTTTCTAATCAGATAAATAACCTGCTTGCTTTTCCCGGGATTTTCAGAGGCGCTCTTGACGCCCGGGCCAGCGATATTACAGAGGAAATGAAGGTTGCCGCCGCAACTGCCATAGCCTCGGTAGTTTCAGAAGATGAACTCAGTCCGGAGTACATAATCCCGTCACCGTTTAATAAGGCAGTCGTCGAGAAGGTAGCAAGCGCTGTTGCCTCTGCTTGGAATAACAGAAAATAAAAAGAGCAAACAACCGAGAGCTTGGCTCTCGGTTGTTGTATTATATCGGAAGCTTATCGGAAACGATAGTCGCGCCTGGATTATAGTATTTAAGGATAGCAACCGCCTTCTTTGTCGCAGAGAAATAAAGCATGGTCTTTTTACCGGTGCTTTTGTCGTTGTATATGCAGAAGTAGGTGCTCGGATCGTCGATAGAAATCGAAGCATTTATGGTTTTGGCAGGTTCGTTTCGCTTCGCCTGATCAAGGTAACGCTTTTCGGCGGGGGCGATTATTTCCATTTCGCGGATTTTCGCGACCATTACTTTTTTGCGCTGCCGTTTGCCGTAGATTGCTTCCATTTCAAACTCGCCCTGAGCGATGACATATTCGTATTCTATTGAAACAAAGCGCCAGAGATACCACACTCCTGCCCCTATGAGAAAGAAGAGAATGACGCCGAGAGAGGGCAGATAGCGCAGAGTGAAGTATCCGCCGACCAAAAGTATGACTGCCGCCGCAAGAATTATCAGCACCTTGCGCATAACCGTACCTGCATTATCCTTTGATGACACAAGGTATTCATAGTAATTCGTCGAGTAGCTTGCCGCTTCTTTTTTGAATTCATCCATGTTTTTTTGACCTTTCAACAGCATAATACAAAATATTATCGGAATAATAATATCACATTTAATACTGTTTTTCAACAAAAAAATGCACTGCCGTAAGGCAGTGCATTTAGTGAAAATCTTACTTGCCGACTTTCTTTGCGGTATTCTTGATACCCTCGATGATGTTGTCGAGGTCGGTCTTTGTAAGTCTGGGATGATGAGGAGTATTGAACTCTCTTCTGTGGAAGAAATCCTCAGCATTGGGGCAAAGGTGCTTGCCGTAGCCGAGCTCCTGGAAGCTGGAGAACTCGTATGTGGGCTGATAGTGGAGAATTCCCTGAACGCCCTCTTCCTTGTAAAGAACGCGCATGAAATCGTCGCGGCTTGCGCCGAGCTCTTTCTCTTCAATGCAGACTGTGTACAGATGGTAGATGTGCTTGCAGTTGGGATCCTCATAAACAGGTGTAACACCCTTGATGCCCTTGATGCCTTCACTGATGTAACGGCCGTTCTCGATACGCTTTGCATTGAGCATTTCAAGCTTTTCGAGCTGCTGAACACCGACAGCGCCCTGGCACTCTGTCATACGGAAGTTGTTACCCCACTTGCCGTTGATCATTCTGTTGTCGAAGTGGCTGGGAAGCCAGTAATCTGTCTGATTCTCCCAGTTTACGTTGTTCATGCAGCGGATCTTGTCGATTCTTTCAGCATAAACATCGCTGTTGCAGGTGATCATACCGCCTTCACCGAGAGTTGTGATATTCTTGAGAGAATGGAAGCTGAAGCAGCCGAAGTCACCGATAGAACCGGCCTTTCTGCCCTTGTATTCAGCACCGGGTGCATGAGCGCAGTCCTCAAGAACTATGAGGTTGTGCTTCTTTGCGATCTCCATTATGGGATCCATATCGCACATCTGTCCGCCGTAATGTACGACGAAAATAGCCTTTGTCTTGTTTGTAACCTTTTCCTCGATCTTTGAGGGGTCGATGTTAAAGGTTCTGGGATCAATGTCGGCGAAAACGGGTGTAGCGCCCTCGCGAACGATTGCAAGGCTGGTTGCGATAAATGTGTTGGGAGTAGTAATTACTTCGTCGCCGGGCTTAAGACCCATAGCTGCTGCTGCGGTGCACATAGCGGTTGTGCAGTTGGAAACTGCAAAAGCGTACTTAGTACCGCACATTTTTGCGAAACCGTTCTGGAACTTCTGAACCTGCGGACCCATGGTAAGCGAATCCTCGTGCATTGTTGTCAGAAGAGCCTGCTCCTCAGCTTCGTCGTAGATGCTTCCGAAGAAAGAGTAGGGAACCTTGAGAACGACGCCGTCATCAACAGAGTAGCTGGATGTAATGCCGCCTTCGGATTCCTTACCGACAGCGAGCTTGTCTTTTTCTGCCATTTTAATGTACCACCTTTCAAATTGCACATATTTACCGTGCGAGTATTCTGTTTGCGGATGCAAAATTTACATATTTTGCATTATCACATTGCCTTAATTATAACATAATACTTTTTGCTTTGCAATAGTCCGAGAAAAATTGTCACGAAATAGCGGTCATACTTTTTCCCGGTGTGTGGCACATTATTATAGTCGGAAAACGGCGATAATATTATCCCGAAATTATCTCTGCCATTTTTCGACAAAATCTGCGAATAACGGAGATGCAGTATGAATAAAATCATAAAGCAAGGCTCTGCGGCAATTCTTTCAGTGCTTTTGGCTTTTTCGGCGGCTTTTGGCGTGTTTCTCCCGGCGAGCGCCGATTCTTTAAGCAAGGAAGAAATTTCATCTCTCAAGCTGTCGGTAGGCGGCCAGGCCTTCGGTGCGAGAATGCAGACCGACGGAGTAATAGTGGTCGGCACCGGAAAATTCGTGGCGGGCGGTGAAAATGTGTCGCCGGCGTCGGAAGCGGGAGTGGAAAAGGGAGATATCATAAAAAAGATGAATTCCGTTCCGGTCAACAGCGTCGAGGAGGTCGTATCTATCGTCGAAAATTGCGACGGCCTCGACATAAAGCTCTCAGTCATGAGAAACGGCAAGGAGACTGAGCTGAAGCTTACGCCTAAGATTGCCGATGAGGACGGCTTGTATAAGGCCGGTCTTTGGATAAAGTCAAGCTCCGCCGGAATCGGAACCATAACCTTTATTAACCCCGATACGCTTGAGTTTGCCGGGTTAGGTCACGGTATCTGTGATACCGAAACAGAGCTTCTGCTGCCTTTTAGGGAGGGGACTGTGGAAGAGGTAACCCTCGGTGAACTTAAAAAAGGCGAAGCAGGCGTTCCCGGTGAGCTGCGCGGAAGCTTTACCGGTAAGATAAGCGGAAGTCTGACCGGAAACGAGCAGGTAGGCGTTTTCGGAGTGCTTAACTCACTGCCGTCTCACTGCGAGGTCATGCCGGTCGCGGCGGCTTCAGAGGTGACAGAGGGCGAGGCTGAGATAATCAGCACTCTTAAAAACGGAGAGCGCGAGCATTATAAGGTAACTATAAGCGAGGTCGACAGAAGCGGCGAGCAAACAAAGAACTTCCGCATTGACATTACAGACGATAAGCTGATAAACAAAAGCGGTGGGATTATCCAGGGTATGTCGGGAAGTCCTGTTATACAAAACGGAAAGCTCGTCGGGGCAGTTACCCACGTGCTCATTGATAATCCGACAAAAGGTTACGGAATATTTGTTGAAAATATGTTAAATGCAATGCCGAAATTAGTCAAATAGCTGAAAATGGAAAAAGATGGAAATAATTGCTCCAGATGTATTGCACGTAATTGGTAAAATATGGTATAATATCTGCGCAGGTGAGGAAAACCGTCAATAAGAACAAGTTTTTGCTTCTGACGGAAGCCGCCATGACATGAATATCATAATAATAAGGAGTAATCATCATGAATTGCGAAAGAAAAATCAAAACTATGCTGCTCGACTCGTCGAGTGATTTCAGGTATGTTTGTGCAGACAATCTCAGAAAGGCCGGATTTGAGGTGGTCGGGGAGGCTTCAGACGGTCAGGAGGCAATGAATATCATCCGCCGCACCTCACCCGATGTGGTAATCTGCGACCTTTGGTTTCCCGGTGCCGACCTCGGCACGGTAATAAGGGAGGCGAAGAAGGAAAATCCGCACAATCCGCCGAAATTCATTCTTGCGACCGGTATCAATAACCGTGATATGATAGAAGAAGCCTTTGGATACGGTGTGGTTAACTGCCTTATCAAACCGTTTGATTACGATAATCTTTATGAAAAGATAAGGGTTGCCGCAAGCTCCTCCAGAACATCGGAATCCTGTACCGTTCGTGCGGCCGACTATGATCTCGAGGCACAGGTAACAAGAATCATTCATCAGGTCGGAATACCGGCTCATATCAAGGGCTATCAGTATTTGAGATTTGCAATAATGATGGTAGTGCGTGATAACCGTATAATCAATGAGGTGACGAAAACCCTCTATCCGACGGTCGCCCGTGAATTCGATACTACCTCGTCTCGCGTGGAAAGAGCAATCAGACACGCAATAGAGGTGGCGTGGGATCGCGGAGATGTGGATATGCTCGATTCATTTTTCGGATATACCGTTCAAAATAATAAGGGCAAGCCGACTAACAGCGAGTTCATAGCTATGATTGCCGACAATCTGCGCCTAAAGATGAGAGGGATGATCGTGTGACCTACGGCTTTATAATGGCTGTTTTGGTTATAGCATTTACGGTTTGCGAATGTATAAAGTAAGAAAAAGCATCCGGTATTTCCGGATGCTTTTTCGTTTTCAGGTTAAAAGAGCCGTTATGATTTTACGCACTGATAGCCGTTTGCCTTGAGCAGTTCCACAGCCTCTACATCCTTCTCGATACGAAGAACGATATAGGCGTCGGAGTCCTCCTTGGTAATGTAGGCGTAAATGTATTCGACCGCTATTTCATGCTCGGCAAGAAGCGCAAGAGCCTTTGCAAGCTCGCCGGGCCGGTCGGTGATTTTCAGTGTGATAACACTGGTGATGGATACCGTGAAGCCGGCGTCTGTAAGCACCTTCTGGCAGAGGTCGGGATCACTAACAATGATACGAAGTATGCCGAAATTCGTAGTGTCGGCAATCGAAAGAGCGCAGATGTTGATATTGTTCTTTGCAATAACATCGGTAATTTCCGCAAGGCGACCCTTGCTGTTTTCGACGAAAACTGATATTTGCTTAGTAATCATGATTAACCTCCGTAAAATAATTAATAAAGTTTTCTTTTATCAATGGTTCTCTTGGCTTTACCTTCGGTACGTGCAAGAGTTTTCGGCTCTACAAAGGTTATCTTTGCAGAAATTCCGAGCGTTGACTTGACCTTTTCGGATATCTGGCTCTGAAGCGTCAGAAGGTGCTTGACCTCGTCGCTCTTGAACATTTCCTCGCCGAGCTCAACCTGAATCTCGAGCGTGTCGCTGTTGTTGACGCGGTCAACTATCAGCATATAATTGGGAGTGGTTTCGCTGAAGCTCAAAAGTACGCTTTCAATCTGACTCGGGAATACGTTTACTCCTCGGATTATCAGCATATCGTCGCTTCTGCCCTGAGGCTTTGCCATCTTGACCAGTGTTCTTCCGCAGGAGCATTTTTCATGGGAAAGCATACATATATCGCGGGTTCTGTAGCGAAGAATAGGGAAGGCTTCCTTTGTCACGGCAGAGAAAACAAGCTCGCCGACCTGGCCGTCCGGGAGAACCTCTCCTGTGTCGGGGTCGATGATTTCCGGAATAAAGTGATCCTCGTTTATATGCAGTCCGCTCTGGCACTCGCAGTTGAATGAAACACCGGGGCCGCATATTTCGGTAAGACCGTATATGTCGTATGCCTTGATGCCGAGTCCCTCTTCTATTTGAACTCTCATTTCATCGGTCCACGGCTCGGCGCCGAAGACACCTATCTTGAGAGAAATGTCGTCCTTTGAAAGGCCTGCTTCGTGCAGAGCTTCTATAAGGTGAAGCGCGTATGAAGGAGTGCCGCAAATGACTGTCGGTTTGAAATCCTGAAGAATAGTAATCTGACGGGCGGTGTTGCCGGTCGAGACCGGAATAACCGTTGCGCCCAGCTTCTGCGCACCGTCGTGTGCTCCGAGACCGCCTGTAAACAGTCCGTACCCGTAAGAAACATGAACTATATCGGATTTTGTAGCGCCGTAAGCGGTGAGTGCGCGCGCAACACAGCTTGCCCACATATCGATGTCCTTCTCGGTGTATCCTACAACGATCTGCTTCCCGGTTGTTCCGCTTGAGGCGTGCAGTCTTACCACATTATCCATATCGGTTGTGAACATTCCGTAGGGATATGTATCTCTCAGATCCTGCTTGTAAGTGAAGGGCAGGAGGTGAAGATCATCCACTGACTTGATATCCTCGGGTTTTACACCGGCTTCGTCCATGCGATTGCGGTAGAGAGGAACTCTGTCATAAATCAGTTTTACTGTCTTTATCAGATTTTCCGATTGTATTTGCCTGATTGTTTCTCTTGAAGCTGTCTCAATCGATTCGTCGTAGTATTTTGCCATTCCTTCTTTGTACTCCTTATTTTTTGTGATTTATCTGACTTTTTGGTTTCGTTTTATGCATTGTAACCCAGTTCAAATGCCTTCAGGTTGATGTCAAGAAGCTTTTGCGGAACACAGCTTTCTATGCACTTTCTGATTTCGTCTTTGTCAAAACCGCACTTGCGTGTCATTACGCCGATAAGCACGACATTTACCGCTTTTTCGCTGCCGGATTGAGCAGCAAGTGAAAGTGCGTCAACCGCAACAACATCGGCGCCGGTGGCCTTGAGCTTAGCCTCTATATCTTCGGGATATGACGCTGCACCCGAAATTACCGGCATGGGATTAATTTTCTGAGTATTTGTAATGAGAACACCGTCCTTCTTCAGACAGGAGAGATGGCGTGCCGCTTCAAGCAGCTCAAAGGACAGGATGATGTCCGCTTCGCCCTTTCCGATGACGGGGGAGCTGACCTTTTCGTCGCCGTAACGGACATAGGTTACGACAGATCCGCCGCGCTGGCTCATACCGTGAACCTCGCTTACCTTGACATCGTATCCCTTTTCCATAGCGGCGTGACCGACGATACGGCTGGCAAGCAGCGAGCCCTGACCGCCGACGCCGACTATCATAATGTTTCTTATCATTTCCGTTTTACTCCTTGATTACTCTTACTTGCCTTGCTTTTTGATCGTTTCAAATGCGTCGAAACGGCACATTTTCGTGCACAGTCCGCATCCGGTGCAGATAGTGGTGTCCACAACGGGCGATTTACCCTTTTCACACATAATGGCGGGACATCCGATCTGCATACAAGCCCGGCACTTTTTGCACTTTTCCGTATTTACCTCGCAGTAGCTGTCCTTGACAACCTTCTTGAGGAGAACGCAGGGACGGCGAACAATAACTACTGACGGTTCATCGACCTCAAGTTCCGCTTTTATTGTCTTTTCAAGCATGTCGGGGTCGCCCGGGTCGGCTATCTTTATGTGTTCGGGGCTGACTCCTGCGGCCTCGCATATCTTTTCGGGAAGAATACCGCGCACCGGTTCGCCCTTGAGAGTAAATCCCGTACAGGGATTCTGCTGATGACCGGTCATGCCTGTGATGGAGTTGTCGAGAATGAGTACGGTCGAAATTCCCTTGTTATAAGTAATGTTAACTAAACCCGTAATGCCGGAATGCATGAAGGTTGAGTCGCCTATTACGGCAACCGTCTTTTTTGCATCCTCCGGGCGGATTTTGGTGAAACCGTGAATGGATGAAACCGAAGCCCCCATGCAAAGCGTTGTATCCATTGTGGAAAGCGGGGCAACGGCGCCCAGCGTATAGCAGCCTATATCTCCGAGAACCGTCAGCTTCATTTTCTTTAAGGTGTAGAAAAGTCCTCTGTGCGGGCAGCCGGGACACAGTACCGGAGGTCTGCCCGGAATATCGTCGGGGTAGGTGAA
>JAQXGK010000020.1 GCA_029006345.1 Bacillota bacterium | reverse complement strand
GTTGCCGTGCAAAACGTCGACAACCGTCTTGCAGTCCTCAAGAAAGGTGTCGAAAAATTCCTTATCGTATGCGTCGCGGTGGGAGTTTTGTATATAGTCATTGACCCAAACGCCGTGTATAAGCCACAGGGGATTGTCGTTCTCCTTATTGTATTCGTAAAACGCATTGTAAAAGGTGTCGTTCTGAACCGTATAAATACGCAGGGTGTTAGCCCCCATTTCCTGCATCTGCTTAAACCAACGCAGATATGTCGCTTTATCTATTGCAAAATCGGTTGACCATTCGCCCGGAATACCAGAACCCATATTTACGCCCTTTATTTCAAACTTTTGGAAGCCCGAGCCGCTGTTAAGATAAATGCTGTCGCTGTCTGTCTTTACAAAGGTTGTAACAGGCTCGTCCGGCGATAAATCTATATAAAAGCCTAAACGGTAATAGGCACTGTCCGCCGCTATGCAAAGCACAACGATTATACAAACCGTAATAATATATTTCTTCATTGTCTAAATCCTTAATTCGCCGCCTCATCAAATTTCTTTATCTTGGAATTTTCGGAATACTGTCTTAAAGACTCAATATTCTCGTCCATCCATTCGCCCCGCGTCTTAATAAATTCCTTCATTTGCTCCACCGCCTCGCCGTATGAGCGCGGGTTTCGGTCGGCGGGTGTAAGCGGGTCATATTCGGGTGAAAAGGTGTAGCCCCATTTGTCGAAATTGCGCTCAACCGAATCGCCTAAATATGTTATACAGTCATCAATGTAATTATATAAATATTCCTCGCTTAAATAGGTCTCGCGTAGCTCGCGGTAGCGCCTTATTATCAGGTCTGTAAAGTCCTCGTCCTTCATAAGCATAAAATACCACAGGCAGTTCTGCATTTCAAAATGATTCGGCAGTATCATAGATTCCTGATAATTGTCGCAGGCGGAGTTGAAATCCCAAATACACATACGGTATTTTCCGTCAATATCCTTATAAATGTATGTAGAAAGCCAGCCCGCGTCATAATTGCAGGTAAATTCATTTATGATAAAATAATCCGCAAATGATTCCGCGTCTATATATTCTTTATAGCCGTAATCCTCATTATCAAAATCATATGAATACAGCGCCTTTTCAAATTTTGAAAAATCCTGTCTGATCGATTCCACGATGGAGGGCGTAAGATTTGAAACACCCGGATATTCAATGTTAATAATTTGCTTTGTTCTAAGGGAATACGAGCTAAAGGTGCTGATGTTTTTTATATCGGAATTACTGCCCCTGTCAAGCCTTAAAAGATAGCCCGAAAAGGTATTGTCCTTTTTATCGACCGAAAGGTTAAGTCTCGCGCCGTCTTCGCCGGCGGTAATAATTTCGGTCATAACATAAACGCCCTGATATTCGCCGTTAAGCACAACCTCGCAGAATCTTACATTGGGCGCGTAATCCATAATCTCCCCCGCAATATTGTACCACATATAATTGCGTATCAGGGTTTTATCTATAAACGGACCGTGAAGCGCCCATTCGTGGTGGGCGTCCATTCCCATAACCGACTGAGGGTTGTTTTCACCGTCAGCGGTGATAAGCCTTACGGCATAGCCCGATTTATCAAACGCCCGCGATGAATTGCCCCTTACATGTATGCATATATCAGAGGCGAGCGCAGGGTCAGAATCCAAATGATTGTTTTCGGTCGGATTATCGGCAATTTTAATCTGCGCGGTAATTTCGTCCGAACCGTCGTCGGCTGTGGTATATACGGTTTCGCCCTGTTCGTTTGTAACCGCCTTGCCCGGTATTTCCTTGCCGAAGGTATCTATCATAACAAGGGGCAGATGGGTACAAAAAACATCTTCGCCGTGGTTGCAGGGCGCTTTCTCCTCCGCCTCGATATGCTGGTGATACCTTGTGTTGCTCTCTCCCGTAATACGAGGAGCATAAAATGAAACAAGCAATACGGCAATACAGACAATAATACCGGTTATCTTATATTTCATCATTACTCCTCCTTTTTTGAAATAAATTTACGCGTCGTGATTTATAGCTTCGGTTATATAATCCTTAACCGGCGTGCCTGTCATTCGCGTTATTCTCCTCGTGACGGCGGATTTTGAATTGATCCCCGCCGCGGGTACATAGTAGTTCATATAGGTTTTCCGTTCCTCATCGCCGTCGCCGCCAAAAAGGATTTTATACCCGCTTTTAAGCCAGGCGCGGTCTGCGGTGACAGAACGCTTTGAATAAGGGTATGCCATGGCCTCCGTTTGAAGCCCGGTGGCTTTTTTAAGGTTTTGATTGAACTTTACAAAATCCGCCTGCGCTGTCGGCAAAAAATCTTCAAGAGTCTCGCCGTCCGCGCAGTTTGCCCCGCAACGGTTATCATGAGAATAAATGTGAAGCTACTGGGTGTGACTTATCATCTCCACAGCGCCGGACTCGGCCATTTCGGCAATTTCTTCCCATGTGCAGTACGGTGCGGCGGAGTCTGCCCGCGCTTCGGGGTTCTTTGTCGCGTTGTCAATTTCATAACCGATCAGCGATAACACAGCGGTCATACCGTACTTTTTAAGCAGCGGATATGCGTTTTTATATACACCGTATTTGCCGTCGTCAATCGAAAGGATGACCGGCTTCTCGGGCATCGTACCCTTACCCTCAAGACAGTCTATCATTTGATTCGTTGTAACCGTTGTATAACCGTTTTTCTTAAGCCAGTTAAGATCGCTCTCGAATTCGTCCTGCCAAACGGCGTACTCATCAAAGGCAACCCCGCTATCCAAATCCGACTGCGTGACAAATTCGTGATACATAAGCACAGGCACGCGGAAAACCGTTTGCGAGTTTTTACCCGTCTTTTGCGGAGCCGAGGCATTACTTTTGTTATCACCCAGCACCGCAGTTACGGTATAATAATACGCTTCGCCGTTTGCGGTATCGTCATAATAAACCGATTCATCGGTCGTGCCTATCAGCGTGTATTCGCCTTCGACGGTTTTACTGCGCCGTATTTCATAATCACAGCCGATGTTATCGGTGCTGAATATGATTACAGTCTCATACTTATCCATTTTTGTAACCGATGAAATTGCGGGTGTATACAGCGCGGCGTCGGCGCTCCCGCTTTTTGACAGTATTGCTGTTTCGTCGGTAACGCAGCCTTCCGTTTCTCTGTTTCCGTTTACGGCGGTAACCTTGTAGCTGTAATTTATATCTGCTTTAGCGGTGGAATCGGTGTATTTTGCCTGGTATTCGTCGCATACAAACTTATAGTCTGCGTTACCGCTTTCCTTGCGGTATACGCGGTAAAAATCCGCGCCGTTTGAGGCCTGCCATTCCAAAACAATATTCTCGCCGTCCGCCCGCGCGACAGCGCCGGTCGGAGCGGACAGCTCCTTATCGGCACAGCCCGAAAGCAGGCATAGAAAGAGTGCCAAAAACACAGAGACAAGACCCTTGATTCTTTTCATATCAGTTGGAAACCTCGTCGTTCTGCATTACTACATTTACATATTCAACGCCGCCGAGCTCATAAATGGAATCGGTAAGGTTGGTATTTTCGTTCTCAATCTTGCTTAAGGTCTTAGAGGTCAGCTCATAGATAAATTCCACCGTTTCATCTGTGGTATTACGAACCCTTAAAATCGCTTTGTGCTTAAAGAGCTTAAATATATGCGCCTGAATCACCGCCTGACGGTTGCGTGAGGCTCGTATAATAAGAAGCATACGGTTATCGCTCTTAATAAGTCCCAAAATAAGCAAGACCGCAAAGGCAACGCCGCTGCCTATCGCCGCGACTGCGTAATCGCCCACTCCGCAGCAAATGCCCACTATAACCGTCCAGAAAATGTATACGGTGTCCCTGCTGTCCTTAACCGCTGTACGGAAGCGCACGATGGAAAGGGCGCCCACCATACCGAGAGACAGCGCGATGTTGTTGCCTATAACGGTCATAACCGTTCCCGTAAGCACCGTCAGCACCACAAGCGAGGCGTTGAATTTCTTACTGTAAATCGTACCACGGTGGGAAATGTAATAGGAAATAAAAATCAGAAATCCAAGCAATGCCGCCATAATTATATTTCCGCAAATTTCCTTTAAGGTCAGCTCACCTGTCGACTCAAATAGATTAAAAAGTTTATCCTTCATAATAGTTCTCCTCTTTATATATGTGTTTGATATGCGTTTTGACGGGCTAAGACATATTTGCTTACCGAAAGCTCGCTTTTATCAATGCTGTTTATCATTTCCTTTATGTAGCCGAGCAAAAATCCGTTATACTTGACCTCTAATACAACATCATAAGGGTCGAGTACCGGATTCATATTAAGCTTATCCGAAAAAATATCAAAACAACTCTCGGTTGCGACAATTCGGTTATCAAAAGTAATGCGGATTTTATTTTCCTTTGCGATAAACGCCTTGCGGTTGTACTGCACTACGGTACAGGGCCGGTAGCATTTCGACTGCATAAAGGCGTAAATCTCGGCGGCAAAGGGCTCGCCGTATTTAAGCAAGGGAGAATAATCGCATTTGATTATCCTCTCGGCATCCTCCCTTGAAACCTTTAAGGAACGCTTGAGCTGTCTCTCGCCCTGCTTCTGCTTCATCTCAAGCATTGCATAGTCCGCGTCCGGGTCATATATTCTGAGCCTTACCTTACGCCTGAGCTCCGTACCTGCCTGCTTTTCAAAAAAATCGGTGTCGTACGGCGTATCAAAATAAAGCGAACGAATCATATACCCGTGAGTGCCGTTATGACTGTCCTCCATAAGCACCTTTTGCAGCTGATGGCTTTTGCTTATAAACTCGTGAATACCTATAAGAAACTTTTTTTCTTCTCTTAAAACCTTATTCAAAACCGTACACCTGCCCAAAATAAAAAAACCGACTGCAAAGCAACCCCCTAAGAGATTGTTATTTGCAGTCGGTCTATCATGCGAATTATCGTTTAGATACCTAACTTTGCGTCTCAGTCTTTCAACTGATTTGCCTAATAATCAAGTTTGCAAGTTATTATATCATAATAAATCGCATTTTGCAAGCATTTATATTTATAATTTTGGCATTTACAGAAAAAACCGCTAAAATCGAAATCGTATTATAACCGTTTTGTATCCTACAACACAGCAGCTGATTTTTTACAAATGATAATCCGGAACATTAATGCTATACCATTCACTTTTATTATGGTACATTTTTTCATCCGCTTTTTTCAAAAGCTCTTCATAAGAAAATGTAGGATAATCAACCGACAGGGCATAGCCTGCGGCAAAATGAATTTCGGGTTTTTCTCCGGACAAGTTATGCGCTTCGGCCACCGCCGAAATTTGCGAAACAAGCCTATCCATTTTATCGCTATCGGCGTCGGAAACCAAAACGGTAAACTCGTCGCCGCCCCAACGGAAAATCATACAATCGGCAGGAAGGTTTTCCCGAAGGATATTGGCAAAATCAAGGATCATCTTATCGCCCATCTTATGTCCCATTGTGTCGTTTATATGTTTCAGACAGTTCAGATCCAGCATCATAACGCCCGTTGCTTCGGAAATAGGGTCCGAATTATTCATCAGTGCGTTCCATCGGTTCCTGTTAAACAGACCGGTATGAGTGTCTGTATAACTCTTTCTGTTAATATTAAGAAACTCGGAAACGAAGCGTACTACGGCGTAAATCAAAAGCGCGGTGACGGTAAATATAGTTCCGGAGGAGTTTTTTTTCCAGTAAAAGTACAGCAAATCCGCAAGAGCGCCTACCGATAACAGTAAGATCAAACCGTGCAGCTTTGCTTCTCCGGCTTTTTTGTTATTACGGGTGACAGAAACTAAAACCAGCACCGCCAAACATACAATCAGCATAATATGGCAAACGATAAGCGTCTCGCGCAATTCCGCAATTCCGAACACCTGACAGATCAATGCTATTATCGCACTGACGCATACGGCAAACGCGGTAATCAACAGCAAAGCCTTTTTACGGCCGACGAAACGCTCCTTAATAAACAGAAGCAGGGGCGAGGCGGCGATAAACAAGGCGGCTATGGTAATATATCCCAGC
>JAQXGK010000019.1 GCA_029006345.1 Bacillota bacterium | reverse complement strand
GGAGTGAAAAAAGCCCTGCCCACAATACTGGTAATAATAATATTCATTGCGGGAGTTTCCGTTTTTCTTTATCCGACGGTTTCAAATTATCTCAACCGGAAAAACAGCACCCGCGCGATTACCGAACACAACGAAAAGCTGTCAAAGCTCAGCCCGGAAACCATTGCACAGGAAAGAGAGGCGGCAAGACGCTATAATGAAAGCCTATTTGGAAATGCCGTTGTACTGACAGACCCCTTCGACCCGGACGCTTACCCCATAACCGACGGAGAATACACCGAGCTTCTGGCGCACGATACAGTTATGGCATATATCGAAATTCCCGCAATCGACGTATATCTTCCCATTTATCACGGAACGAGCGAGGAAACTCTGCTTATAGGAGTAGGACACCTTGAAAACACCTCGCTTCCCGTAGGCGGCGAAAGCACCCATGCGGTTTTGTCCGCACATTGCGGTCTGCCGTCTGCGCGGCTTTTCACAGACCTGCACCTGATTAAAGAAGGGAACCTTTTCCGTATTCATGTTCTCGATGAAACGCTGACCTATCAGGTTTATGAAATCGAGACTGTCGATCCCGAGGACAGCTCTTCGCTGTTTATAAAAGAGGGAGAAGATATTGTTACGCTAATCACCTGCACTCCCTACGGTAAAAATACCCACCGCCTTCTGGTACGCGGCAGACGGATTGAGGAGAGCAAGGACCAACCTATTACAGAACCGGAAATCGAAAAGGAAATGACCTGGGAGGATTATTCAAAGCTTGCGGCAATCGGCATTGCGGCTGTATTTATTATGCTGTTGCTCGGAGGCGCTGTCAGATCCTTTATACGGAGGAAGAAGAATGAGAAAGCTGATTAGAATAGCAGCGGCCATCATACTGATAGTCGGCCTTGGCTTCTTTTCCTATCCTATCGCCCTCAGAATAACCTTTGATATGCAAACCGATCGGACAATCGACCGATTTGAACAGCTTAAATCAGACAAATTTCAGCCAACCGAAACGGCACAGTCCGGCGACGGCGTGTCCTTTGCGTATCCGGAACTGCGCAAGGCAATGTTTGATTATAATGAACGGCTTTATTTAAGCGGGCAAAGCGAGCTCATTGATCAACTGTCGTATGAACAGCCGGATTTTTCGCTTTCCGAGTACGGCATTGACAGCGATATACTCGGCTACATTACTATCCCCTCTCTTGATGTTGAGCTTCCGATTTATAACGGTGCGAGCGAGGCAAATATGGCTAAGGGTGCGGCGTATCTCGCCAATACCTCCCTGCCGGTCGGAGGAGAAAACACAAACTGCGTTATTGCCGCCCACACACGGTATAAGGGCATATATATGTTCAAAAGAATTACCGAGCTTGAACCCGGCGAGGAAATATATATAACTAATTTCTGGGAAACACTTGTATATAAGGTAATGGAAACAAAGATAATTGACCCTGACGACAGTCAGAATATATATATTCGGCAGGGACAGTCGCTGGTGACTTTATCTACCTGCTATCCCTTTCCCGAAAACACTCAGAGATATCTAGTATACGCCGAATTTGTAGGCATCAAATAACTTAGCCTGACTCAAATAACAAACTCACCGTTACACAGCGCGGGTAAAAAGACAGTGCCTCTTTTACCCGCGTTTATTGTTGCATTTCCCCACGTGGCTTGATATAATGACAAGTAAAATAGATAAAGGCAGGGTGGACAAATGAGCAAACCATACGGCGGACAGCTCGCAGAAATCTGTGAAAAATTCAGGATAGAGTCGTCGCTCGACTCGGTTGAAACGCTGATCGACGGTATAATCAACAAAACCTTCAAGGTGAATTTTACAAGCGGGAAATCCTATCTTTTACAGCAGATAAACAGCTTTGTTTTCGCCCGTCCCGAGCAGGTCATGGGCAATATAGACCTGGTGACCGCCCATATAATGAAAAAGAATCCCGACGGCTGCAATCTTCACTTTCATCACACGGCAGACGGCAAAAATTACTATATAGATAAAAACGGCTCGTTCTGGCGGCTGAGGAATTATCTCGACGCCGTGACCTTCAACACCTGCGACGATATCGCCGTACTCGAAAACGCCGGCAGAGCCTTCGGCCGTTTTCAGAATATGCTGTCGGATTTCGACGCCTCTGTGCTCTGTGAAACCATTCCCGGGTTTCACAATACCGTCGCCCGCATGGAAACGCTGTTTGAGCACGCCTCGTCCGACCCGATGGGAAGAGCGGCAGAGGTGGTGCGGGAACTCGATTTTATTTCCTCTGTACGCGAAAAGGCAACCGAGCTTTGCAAAATGACCCTGTCAGGCGCCATTCCGACAAGAGTAACGCACAACGATACCAAGATAAGCAATGTTCTCTTCGATAAAAATACCCGTCTTCCGCTCACTGTGATCGACCTGGATACCGTAATGCCCGGAATGGCGGCATACGACTTCGGTGACACCGTTCGTTCCGCCGCCGGCACAGCCTCCGAGGACGAGCGCGACCTGAGTATCGTGTCGCTCGATATCGCTAAATTTGAAGCGTATGCAAAGGGCTTTGTCTCCGAGACCCGCTCGGGACTGACCAAAACCGAAATCGACACGCTCGCCCAGGGCGCCTTTTGCGTAACCGTCGAACAGGCTGTCAGATTCCTGGACGATTACCTGACCGGTGACAAATACTACAAAATATCGTACCCTCTGCACAATCTCTGCCGTGCCCGCTGTCAGCTCAAGCTTGCGGGCGATATGCTGGAGAAGCTTCCCGCTATGGAGAAAACCGTTGCAAAATACGCCGCTCTCTGACGCATGCTTTACCGTTTTGTCTCAAGGGAGAGAAAACTATATTTTTTGCGGTGGGAGCTTGCAACCCCAGTTTTTTAAGTCTATAATACAGAAAATACAAAGAAATCGGAGTGAAAAACCGTGAACGACGAGCTTACAAAGGTCGATATACAAAAAATGCAGGAGGAAATAGAGTACCGGATGTGTACCCTTGCTCCCAAGCTCAAGGAGGAGCTTGCCCGCGCCAGAGCCCACGGCGACCTGAGCGAAAACTACGAGTACAAAATAGCAAAAAGCGAGCTTAACCGCAATTACAGCAGAGTCAATTATTTAAAGAGAATGATTGACAGCGCCGTGGTAATAGATGCCGAGAGCGCCGACGACGAGGTGGGACTTTTCGACCGCGTAACGGTATTTATAGAGGACGAAAAGGTCGAGGAGGTCTACACCCTGGTCACCACTCTCAGGTGCGACGCGCTCCGTTCGCTCATAAGCAAGGAATCTCCGGTGGGCAGAGCGCTCATGGGTCACAAGGTAGGCGACCGGGTAAAGGTGACCGTCAACGATACGGTAAGCTACTTTGTGGAGATCCGCAAAATCGAAAAGGGCGAGGACGACACTTCGCTTGAAATAGCCACATATTGAGTTGACAAGCGCGTCAGCCGCTCTTATAATATAGAGGAAAAATGCGTCAGCAAAGGAAAGGTATAAATAAATGTCAAAGCAAGTCACATTTGCCGTCATCGGCTTCGGAATCAGAGGCAGAGAGGCGTATTCAAGCTTTCAGAAAATACATCCCGAAAAAATGAAGGTTGTCGCAGTGGCCGAGCCCAATGCCGCCAAGCGCGAAATGGCCCGTAAGGATTACGGCGTGCCGGAGGAGAATATTTTCACCTCCGCCGAGGAGCTGCTCGCACAGCCGCGCCTCGCCGATGTAATGATTATCGCCACTCAGGACGCCGAGCATGTCTGCTACGCCGTTCCCGCACTCGAAAATGGCTACCACATACTGTTGGAAAAGCCCATTTCCCCCAGCCTTGAGGAATGTATCAAGCTTCAGAAAAAAGCGCACGAATGTAACCGCGTTGTTGTAGTTTGCCATGTCCTTCGCTACACGCAGTTCTATCAGTCGATCAAAAAACTGCTCGACGAAGGCGTCATCGGAAAAATAGAGACCGTCGATGCAATCGAAAACGTGGCGTACTGGCATTTTGCTCACTCGTATGTCCGCGGCAACTGGCGCAGACTCGATGAGTCGAGCCCGGTAATCCTTGCAAAGAGCTGTCACGATATGGACATCATCCGTTGGCTTATCGGCAAGCCGTGCACACGTGTAACCTCACTCGGAAGCCTCGATTGGTTCAAGAGCGAAAACGCTCCCGAGGGTTCAACATCCTTCTGTCTCGGCGGCTGCAAGTGCAAGGACGAGTGCCCCTATGACTGCGAAAAAATCTATATTTCAAACGAACGAAGCGGCTTAAACGGCGGCAATGACGGCTGGCCGCTCACCGTACTGACAGACGACCCGACAAGAGAAAACCTCTACAAGGCCATGAAGGAAGGCCCCTACGGCAGATGCGTATATCACTGCGACAATGACGTTGCTGACCACCAAACGGTCAACATGGAGTTTGAAGGCGGCACAACTGCCTCCTTTACCGTCAGCGCCTTTACTCACGACTGCTACCGCTACATCAAGATAATGGGCTCCCACGGCGAAATCGAAGGCAATATGGATGAAAATGTATTTTACATCCGCCGCTTCGGTCAGCCGGTCGAAAAGGTCGAGCTTGATCCGCTGACAGACCGCTTCGCAGGTCACGGCGGCGGAGATGCAAAAATGATGGATTATGTCTGCGAGCTTATCGGCGGCGATATCACCGGCGACGCACTCACCTCGGTGGACGCCTCGGTCGAAAGCCATGTAATGGCGCTCGCGGCAGAGCAATCCCGCACGCACGGCGGCGAACCGATTGTTCTCAGCGACTTCGCAAAGGTGTGACAAAAATCGAATACTGCAAAAGCCGCAGACATATGTCTGCGGCTTTATATTTCTACCCATGTATCACTTTCAAAAATCGACAAAACTATTGCATAAATTTGTTGTTTAATATATAATTACAATAAAAACAGCTATTGGGAGGGACAACTATGTTCAAAAATATGGGCGGAAAAATCAAAATGCTGGCGAAGGTAATGTGCTGGATAAATATCGCTCTCGGTATCATAGCGGTTTGCGCGGGTATTTTTGCAGTCGTTGCTTTCGGCAACATGAGAGGCAACAGTGCCGAAGCGGCCGGCGTAATCTGTTTGATAATATTAGCAGGTATCATTTGGGCTCTGTTTGCCTGGATAGGCAGCTTTTTCCTTTGCGGCTACGGCGAGCTTATTGAGAACAGCGCCATCACCGCAAAAAACACACAGACTCTTATAGAAATGAAGAGCTACGAGCTCAATGCACGCGCAAAAGCGCAAGCCGGCACCGTCCCGGAGCAAAGCGCTAAACCCGTCGCAGAAGCAAGCAATTCTCCGGAGCAGAGTCAGACTGCCGAAAACTGAGCGTTTTTTGCCGGCGACAACAGATAGTCTCGCCGAAAGTATTTTAACAGCAAAGAGACAGCGATTTTTGTCGCTGTCTCTTTTTTACCGCCGCGTTATTCAAGCATTTGCCGCGGCGGGACGTCAATACACGTTTTTTGCGTCTGCCCGTAAGGCATACCGTCATTTTTCGCCTTGCGTCAGCTTTTTGATATACGCCGCCAGTCTCTTCATGGCTTCCTTTAAGTCATCCAGCGAGTACGCGTAGGAAATGCGCAAAAAGCCCTCGCCGCAGGCGCCGAAAGCCGTCCCCGGTACGACCGCAAGCTTCTGGTCGTCCAGCAGTCCGAATGCAAACTGCTCGGAGGTAAGACCGAATTTCTTGATACTCGGAAAGACGTAAAAAGCCCCCTCCGGCGCAAAGCAGTCGATATCCATTTTTTTGAAGGCGCCGAGCAGATACAGCCGCCGTTTGTCGTAGGCATCGCGCATCTTTTCGACATCCGCCTCACCGTTCTTGAGCGCGTCGATTGCCGCATACTGACTGCCGGTAGGCGCGCACATTATGGCAAACTGATGAATCTTCACCATCTGCTCGAGTATAAAGTGCGGTGCGGCCGCGTAGCCGAGGCGCCATCCCGTCATTGCAAACGACTTTGAAAATCCGTTGATCAAAACCGTGCGCTCCTTCATTCCGGGGAGTGAAACGATGGAAAAGTGTTCTCCGCCGTATGTCAGCTCGGAGTATATTTCGTCCGAAATAACGACAATATCGCGTTCAACGGCAATTTTTGCTATTTTCTCAAGCTCCTCGCGCCGCATGACCGAACCGGTCGGATTGTTCGGGAACGGGAGTATCAGCGCTTTTGTCTTTTCAGACATGGCAGGCAGCAATACCTCGGGAGTCAGCTTGAAGCGATCCTGCTCGCGCAGCTCTACTATTACCGGCTTAGCTCCTGCGAGCACGGCGCACGGCTCATAGGAAACATAGCTCGGCTGAGGTATAATCACCTCGTCCCCCTCGTTGATTATGGCGCGCAGCGCAGCATCTATCGCTTCGCTTCCACCTACCGTCACAAGTATCTCGGTCTTGGGGTCGTATGTACAGCCGGTGCGCTTTTCGAGATATACCGATATTTCCCGGCGCAGCTCCGCAAGGCCCGCGTTAGAGGTGTAGAAGGTGTAACCGCGCTCCAATGACCGTATGCCCGCCTCGCGGATATGCCACGGCGTATCGAAATCCGGCTCGCCTACGCCGAGTGAAATAACGTCGGAGCGTTCGCTGACCAAATCAAAAAAGCGGCGGATTCCCGAAGGCGGAATAGCTGCGGTTTTTCTCGACAGAATATCGTCTCTCATGGTGTTATCGACATTCGTCTGTCATCGGCCGACTGGACGAATTCTATGCCGTTCTCCTTGTATTTTTTCAAAATGAAATGAGTAGCCGTGCTCTCGACCGCGTCGATTATCGCAAGCTTGTCCATGACTATGCGCGAGATTTCACGCATGGTCTTGCCGGTGATTATTACGGTAAAATCAAATGCCCCGGACATAAGATATACCGCCGAAACCTCGTCGATTTTTGAAATGCGCGCTGCAATACGGTTATATCCGAGCTCCTTGTGCGGCGTGACCTTTATTTCTATCAGCGCGGTCACTCTCTCGTCATTTGCCTCGTCCCAGTTTATCAGCGCGTGACATCCGCAAAGAATGCCGGCGGCCTGCAGCTCGCGAATCTCAGCGGCGAGCTTATCCTCGTCCTCGCCCGTGCGCGCGGCAAGTGCCTTTGTGTCAATGACACAGCTTTTTTCAATGAGCTTTAATAATTCTTCGTTCATTTTGTGACCGTTCCTTTCATTTTCATATTTTTGTTTTATTATACACGATTTTTGTTTGCATAACAATAACAAAAGGGCGATTTCCCGAGGAAACCGCCGCAAAAATTAATTATTGCGCCTTGCCCTTGAGCAGCGGGCTGAGCTTTTTGTAAATCAAAAACGTAATGACGGCATCAATCAGCGCCTTGGCGAGCGTAAACGGAGCGTTGAAAATCAGCAGCGCCTTTATAAGTGTGTCGGCGGCAGGCAAAATAGCCTTATAAGCCGCTACAATCGCACTCATATCCATAAACGCCGTGTAGACGGGGTACGAAATGAAGTAGTTGACCGGCACCGAAACCGCAGCAGTAATGACAGCGCCGATCAGCGAGCCGATAAGCGCACCGGAGCGGCTTTTTTTGCGTTTGTATATCAGCGATGCGATCAGAACAAACGGCGCGCCTATCAAGAAGTTTGCCAGCTCTCCCACTCCACCGGTGGCGGAAAAAGCCAAGTGAATGACATTCTTGATAAGGCAGACCGCCACGCCGTGTACCGGTCCGAAACAAAAGCCGGTAATAAGTGCCGGAAGCTCGCTGAAGTCGAGCTTAACAAAGGATGGTATGAGTGCCGGGATCGGGAATTCTACCATCATAAGAACGGTTGCGATTGCCGCCATTATACCCGTAACGGCAATTTTGCGAAGTGTGACGCGCGATTTTAGGGATTCAGTGTTTTGCATTTTTTCTTCCTTTTCTTGTTTTTTTGTGCCAAACAACATCGGAAGACAAAAGCCCCGGCGGAAAACCGTCGGGGCTTAAATTATTGAGACATGCAGGCGAAAAGCCGCCCTATCTTCTCTCATCCGGACTCGACCCGCCCACAGGCGGGAAACACCGTCGGTACGGGATTTTCACCCGTTCGGCGACCGCAAAGGGTCGTTCGCAGACTTGTTCGCAAATGCGAAATCACTGCCGGTAATGGATTTTCACCATTCCCCGAAGTATTATTTGACCGTAGCCATTATATGCCGCAAATCGGCATCTGTCAACACTCAGCTTCGCGTTGCGGCATTATTATCCTCTCCGAGCGTCACGGTAACGGTCATTCGGCTGCTTCCGCGCCAGATTTCCAGCTCGACCCTGTCGCCTACAGATTTGGCGCTGACAGCCGCCTCAAGCTCGGACGTCGACGATATTACCTTGCCGTCAACCATGTGGATGTAATCCACCCTCTTAATACCCGCCGCGTCTGCCGGGCCGTCTTCGGTTACCTCGCTGACATATACTCCTATCCAGTCTACGCCGTTCTGCCAAGCACTGATATTATTGGAAATATCCACAGTAGTCAAGCCGAGCGTCGGACGACCGGTAACATAGCCGTAGTCTATCAAATCGTCAAAAATCGGCTTTGCAATGTCTATCGGAATGACAAAGCCCAGTCCTTCGGCATTGCCGGAGGAGCTTTTGGCGCAAACTATCCCTATCAAAGTACCGTTTGAATCAAAGAGACCGCCGCCCGAATTTCCGGGGTTTATCGCCGCATCGGTCTGCAACAGCGTCATGGTGCGATTATCTATCGTAAGCTCTCTGTCGAGCGCACTTATTATTCCCTTGGTAACAGTTCCCTGAAGCTCGCCGAGCGGATTTCCGACGGCTATCGCCACGTCGCCCACGCGCAGAGTGGATGAATTGCCTATCTTTGCGGCAGTCAGCCCTTTCGCGTCGATTTTAAGTACAGCGAGATCTCCGGTCTCGTCACTGCCTACCACCCTCGCCGGATAATCCGTTCCGTCCTGAAGAAATACGGTAATCGAATTGCCGCCGGTAACGACATGATTATTGGTCACGATATATCCGTCGGGCGAAATAATAACGCCGCTTCCGGCTCCCTCTGTCGGATATTCGCGGTAAAAATAGTCATATGCCGTGCCGTACACATTTATCGCGACCACGCTGTCCTTTATCGCATCTATCGTATCTGCAAAGCTCTCTCTGACGGGCTGCGCAGTTTCCGTGCCGCCGGACGAATCCGTCTCTGTCGTGCCTGCCGGCGACTGCCCGTCCTCCGCGCTCTCGCTTGTATCGTTATTCTCCGCCGGAAGCTCGCTTGTCTCGGTCTCGCCCGGAGAAGAAATCATATCCTTAAAGGAGCACCCCGTGCTCATAAGCATCAGAGCAACAAGCATCAGAGCAATAACCGCTGTTACCGAATGCTTTTTCATAGTACTGTCCATCCCCCTTTTTCTTTTTCTTATTGCCTGCATTTTAGCGCGCGATTGTGAAGAAATGCTGAAACCCGTTTGACGGGCGGCTAAAACTTGCGCCCATAAACGGCAAAACGCGCGAAATCTTTACTTTTATATACAACTATGATATACTGATTATATCTTTATATTCGTGAAAATGCAATCGGTAACAGGTGGTTTTATGAGACAGATAAAGATTTTCGACACAACTCTCCGTGACGGAGATCAAACTCCGGGCGTAAATATATCTTCAAGGCAGAAGCTTGAGATAGCGCTTCAGCTTGAGCACGCGGGCATCGACATAATCGAGCCGGGCTTTGCGGCGGCTTCGCCGAGCGACTTCAAGGCGGTCAGCCTTGCAGGTGCGCAGGTCAGAAATTCCGTTATAGCATCCCTTGCCCGTGCGAACGAAAACGATATCGACGCGGCCCGCGAGGCGCTCGCAGGCGCCAAACGCCCGAGGCTTCATATTTTTATCGCCGCCAGCCCCGTCCATATGAAGTATAAGCTCAATATGACCGAGGACGAGGTGTACGCCGCGGCAGTCGAGGCGGTGCGTTACGGCAGACGCTATTTTGAAGATGTGCAGTTCTCCGCCGAGGATGCTACACGCAGCGACCGCAATTTTCTCTGCCGCCTTTTTGAGGGTGTTATCGACGCCGGCGCCGCTACGGTGAATATTCCCGATACCGTCGGATACATCCAGCCGCGCGAATACGCCGAGCTTATCGGCTTCGTCAGAAATAATGTGAAAAACATCGACCGCGCCGCCATCGCGGTTCATTGTCACGACGACCTGGGGCTCGCCGTTGCCAACAGCCTTGCCGCCGTCGGTGCGGGCGCGGCTCAGGTAGACTGCACCGTAAACGGCATAGGAGAGCGGGCGGGCAACGCCGCGCTTGAAGAGGTCGCCATGGCACTGACCGTACGGAAGGATTTTTATGACATCGGCTTAAACATCGCAACATCCGAGATAAGCAGAATTTCAAAGACGGTGTCCGACATGAGCGGAATGCATATTCCTCCGAACAAAGCCATTGTCGGCAAAAATATATTTATCCATGAATCGGGAATTCATCAGCACGGCGTGCTGGAAAACCCCGAAACCTACGAGATTTTCCCGCCTGAAACAATCGGCAAAACCAGAAATACAATGCTGCTCGGCAAGCTGTCCGGACGTCACGCCTTCGCCGAAAAGGCACGCGAGCTCGGCTTTTCGCTCGACCGCGAAGTCCTCGACAAGGCCTTTGCGTCGTTCAAGCGGATAGCCGGCACGAAAAAAGTAGTCGGCGATGAAGAGATTGCGGTCATAATCCGCGACTTTGTCGATCAGTCCATTCTGGACAGCGGCTACCGCATAGATATGTTCCAGACGCAGAGCGGAAGCGCCATGAAAGCTACCGCAATGCTGTCGCTTACGAAAGACGGCGTTTCCAAATGCGACGCGGCGATAGGCAACGGTCCCATCGACGCCGCCTTCAACGCCATCAATAAGATTGTAAACAAGGACATCTCTCTGTTCGAATACCGCATACGGGCGGTCACGGACGGCGCGGACGCACTGGGAGAGGTCAATGTCAAAATAAAATACGAGGACAATATTTACGGCGGACACGGCGTGTCTGTGGACATTATAGAGGCAAGTATAAAATCGTATGTCAACGCCATAAACAGGGCGCTGTACTATTCGGAGAATTCATAATGAAACAGCTGGAAATATTTGATACCACCCTGCGCGACGGCGCTCAGGCCTCCGGCATATCCTTTTCGGTCAGCGATAAGCACAAGCTCATCTCGCTTATCGATTGTTTCGGAATAGATTGCATAGAGGCCGGAAATCCCGCCTACAATCCGAAGGACGGCGAGCTTTTCGAGCTTTTGAGAAACGAAAAACGCAAAAGCCGTCTGTGCGCCTTTGTATCGACCTGTAAGGTCGGCGAAGCGGCCGAACAGGACGAGGGACTGCGCAAAACAGCCGAATGCGGCGCGGATTGCGTAAGCGTCGTCGGAAAGGCGTCCTACACGCACATAAAAAAGATACTGAAAACCGGCAGACGCGAAAATCTGCGGATAATCACCGAATCCGTGCGTTATTTTACCGCACGGAACATACCTGTAATCTTTTATGCCGAGCACTTTTTTGACGGCTGCAAGGAAATGCCGCAGACGGCGTTTGACGTCGTCGGAGCCGCTTTTGAAGCGGGCGCCGACAGTGTGGTGCTGTGCGATACCAACGGCGGAAGTCTTCCGGCCGAGGTCGGCGGTATTACGCGCGACACTCTTTCACGCTTTCCGGGCAAGAAATTCGGCATACACTGTCACAACGACAGCGGACTTGCCGTAGCCTGCACCCTCTCCGCGGTCGAAGCCGGAGCAACACAGATTCACGGCACATTTTTGGGGCTGGGCGAGCGATGCGGAAATGCGTCGCTGTCAACGCTCATTCCCATTCTGACCCTGAAGATGGGCTACTCGCTTGTCTGCAGTGAAAACCTGCCCCGTTTGACGTCGCTCTCCCGCGATATCGCCGACCTTGCAAACACCTCCTTTGACGAGCGACAGCCGTTCGTCGGCTCGCTTGCCTTCTCGCACAAGGCCGGAATGCACATCGACGCAGTCAAAAAGCTGCCCGGCTCATTTGAACACATCGACCCTGCCACAGTCGGAAACGAGCGAAAGAATGTCATCGGAGAGTTTTCGGGCAAAAGCGCAATTTTTGAAAAAATGCACTCCCTTGAGCCGACGCTCGAAAAAAATTCGCCCGTCGTATCGAATTTTCTCAAGGATATTAAGGCCCACGAAAAAGAGGGCTACTTCTACGAAAATGCCGACGCCTCGCTCAAGCTTGAAATCCTCCGTTCGCTCGGCAAGCGGCGCAGCTTCTTTCGGCTGCTCACCTTCAAGCTGGTGCTCGGCGAGCCGAATATAACCAACGCCGAGGCGGCAAAGGCTTCGGCGCTCATCAAAATTGAAGTCAACGGAACAGAGGAAATTACGGCCGCCGAAGGCAACGGTCCCGTCAACGCGATGGACAATGCCCTCAGAAAGGCTCTCAAGCGCTTTTATCCCGCAATCGAAAACATCAAGCTGGTCGATTATAAGGTAAGAGTTCTTGACAGCGCGGGTGCGACCGGTGCGAAGGTCCGGGTTCTCATCGAGACCTCGGACGGCAGAACAAGCTGGCACACCGTCGGCGTATCCACCGATATTATGGAAGCAAGCTGGAAGGCCCTCATCGACTCCGTAGAGTATTTTCTTACCGAAAAGGTATAAGGAATTGTAATGAAAGCAGTATATTACATAACCGAATTTCTCTCCCGCAAGGGCGTAGAAATACTGTTCGATTACCCCGGCAATGCCGTTTTATCAGTATATGAAGCGCTCTCAAAGAGCTCTATTCGCCACATCACCGTGCGCCATGAGCAGGGGGCGGTACACGCCGCCGAGGGCTACGCCAAGTCCAGCGGACGTGTAGGCGTCTGCCTCGCAACCTCCGGCCCGGGAGCGACCAACCTCGTCACCGGCCTGTGCGACGCCATGCTTGACAGCGTGCCGCTTCTCGCAGTCACAGGTCAGGTGGAGCGCTCAAGCATCGGTCACGACGCCTTTCAGGAGGCTGATATCATGGGTATCACGCTGGCGGTAACCAAGCACAATTTTCTCGTCAAGGATCCTCTGGAGCTGCCGACGGTGCTGGAGGAGGCCTGGCGCATAATCAATACCGGCCGCAAGGGTCCGGTGCTTATCGATATTCCCCGAGATGTGCTTGAAAGCGATATCCCCGAGAGTCTTGCCACGCATCCTGTCCTGCCCCATGAACGGCACAATTCAGCGCCTCTGTCGGGTGTTAAGGACGAAATTGCCGATCTTATATCCGCCGCCGAGCGGCCGGTTATAATATGCGGCGGCGGCGTGGTTTCCGCCGGCAAGGCGGCCGGAGACTCTCTCTCCCACTTTTCTTCAAGCTATAATGTGCCCGTTGTTTATACCATGATGGGAAAATCGGGTATTGACAATCACCTTCCGAATGTGTTCGGAATGCTCGGCGTTCACGGCACGGCGCACGCCGCGGCGGCTGTGGAAAACAGCGACCTGGTTATCGCGATAGGCTGCCGTTTTTCAGACCGCAGTGTGCCGAACGCCGCCCGTTTTGCCGATAAGAGAACTGTCATCCACGCCGATATCGACGCCGCGGAACTTTGCAAAAACGTATTTTCCTCCTGCCCCGTTGTTTCCGACGCGGCCGAATTCTGCGGCTTTCTCGACAGTCTGCCGCTTCCCGACGGCAAAAAAGCCGAGTGGAAAAAGTGGTGCGACAGTATAGCATGTTCCTCCGATGACAGTCCGGCAGGCGCAGGCGAAGTTATTATTTCCCGCATTGCAGAGCTGTGCGGCGACGCAATATTCGTTACCGATGTCGGTCAGCATCAGCTCTTCGCGGCATCGGCCTGCCGCGTATCCCGTCCAGGAGATTTTATATGCTCAGGCGGTCTCGGCACTATGGGCTTCGGACTTCCGGCGGCCATAGGCGCCGCGCTCGGACATCCCGACCGCGAGGTAGTACTGTTCACGGGCGACGGCTCGATTCAAATGTGCCTTCAGGAGCTCGCCACCGTCGCTCAATGCGGAATAAGAAATCTGAAAATCGTAATCGCCGACAATTCCTGTCTCGGCCTCGTCGAACAGCAGTATGAATATGTCTATCCGGACAGCGACAAGCCTTTTTGCGTTGCGTTTAATCCCGATTTTTCGCTTATTGCCGCCGCTTACGGACTGTCATATTTCGATGTCGGCGAGTCCTCCGACCTTGAAGCAATTGTAAAACAGCCGGGCGCGTCGATTATCCGCATATCCATGTCCGACAGCGAACATGCTCCCTACAATGTCACGGAAAGGGGAAAATAGATGAAGCATACCATTGTCGCAATAGTTGATAATAAGCCGGGCGTCGTCTCGCGCATATCCGGAATGTTCACCCGCCGCGGCTACAATATCGAAAGCTTTGTCACCAGCGTCACCGGCGACGAAAGCATATATCACCTCACCTTCACCGTCATAGGAACTCAAAGCGAGACCGAACAGCTGATAAGTCAGCTCGGTCACGTTTCGGAGGTCATCGAGGTGTACGAAATGAGCGTTTCGGTGCCCCACGTCACGCGCGAGCTCATGTTTGTGCGCGTCGCCTGTCCGAAAGAGAGCCGTCCTCAGCTTATCAGCTTTATTTCCGAAATGAATTATAAAGCAGTCGGAGAAAGCGAGACAAATGTCGTGGTGGAGGTCACGGGCGAGCCCGCGGTTCTTGACGAAGCCGTCCAATCGCTCTCAAACTTCGGCGAAATCTCAATAGCCCGCTCCGGCGCAGTAAGTATATTGATATAACTCATCCATGTATAAATACTTATCATTGATATTTCTCAGCCGAAAGTCATTTCCGACAGTATTTGCCAACCGCCCCGTGGAGCTGCCCGTGCGGTTGGTTTTTCATTGCAATAATACCGGGTTATAATGCTGTGCCGGCAAATAGACAGCACAGACAAATCAGAAAAGATTTACGGAGTGCTTTCGGTTTGCGGAGTCAACGACAAACATTCTTTTGCGCCAAAAACGGCACGTTCACCAAAAATTCTCAGATTTGACTTGAAATTTGCATAAAAGGCAATTATAATGTAAATTGGCAGACAAGGGAGTATGGAAGAATGACCTTTCATATACAGGTTTTCGTTTCGGCGGTCAGCGACCGTTATATCAGGCGAAAAACGAAAATCGGCAGTAAATCTGAACAGCCGGTCTGTCACCGAAAAAATGTTAATAAATGAAAGGAACAAATATATACTATGACCACTAACGCAACTCTCAACAAGTGGGTCCAAGAGAAAGCCGACCTCGTATGTCCCGACAAAATAGTCTGGATAGACGGAAGCGAAGCTCAGCTCGACGAGATCCGCGCCGAGGCAGTTAAGTCCGGCGAAATGATTAAGCTCAATGAGGAGAAGCTCCCCGGATGCTATCTCCACAGAACACAGCCCAATGACGTTGCCCGCGTCGAAAACAGAACCTTCATCTGCTCGCGCAGAGAAGAGGATGCAGGCCCCACAAACCATTGGTGCGATCCTCAGGAAATGTACGACAAGCTCTACAAGATTGCACGGGGCTCCTACAAGGGACGTACAATGTATGTCATTCCGTTCTCAATGGGTCCCATTGGCTCGCCGCTTGCAGAGGTCGGCATCGAAATCACCGACTCCAGGTATGTCGTACTCAACATGGCTATTATGACCCGTGTCGGTCAGAAGGTGCTTGACGTTCTCGGCGACTCCAATGACTGGGTTCGCGGCTTCCACGCCTCCTGCGACATCGACCCCGAAAACCGATACATCTGCCAGTTCCCCGAGGACAACGCAATCATCTCGGTAAACTCGGCTTACGGCGGAAACGTTCTGCTCGGCAAGAAGTGCTTCGCACTCCGCATCGCTTCATATCAGGGCTGGAAAGAGGGCTGGATGGCAGAGCATATGCTCATCCTCGGCCTTCAGAACCCCAAGGGCGAGGTAAAATACATCGCTGCCGCATTCCCGTCAGCCTGCGGCAAGACCAACCTTGCAATGCTCATTCCTCCGAAGTACCTCCGCGATAAGGGCTACAAGATTTGGACTGTAGGCGACGACATCGCCTGGATGAAGATCAAGGAGGACGGCCGTCTCTACGCTATCAACCCCGAAAACGGCTTCTTCGGCGTTGCTCCCGGAACAAACGAAAAGTCAAACTTCAACGCTCTTGAATCTACAAAGAAAAATACAATATTCACAAACGTTGCTCATGACTTGAGCGACAACACCGTTTGGTGGGAGGGTCTCAATAAGAATCTCCCGACAAACTGCATAGACTGGAAGGGTGACAAGTGGGATCCCGCTAAGTTCGACAAGGCAGACAAGTCCACCTGCGCCGCTCATCCCAACTCACGTTTCACCGCTCCCGCGGCAAACTGCCCCTGCATTTCCGAGGAATTTGACAAGGGCGAAGGAGTGCCGATTTCCGCAATCGTATTCGGCGGACGCCGTGCGAAGTGCGCTCCCCTGGTATATCAGTCGAAGTCCTGGGAAAACGGTGTATTCATCGGCTCGGCTATGGCGAGCGAAACAACCGCGGCAGCAGCCGGTGCAGTAGGCGTGGTTCGCCGCGACCCGATGGCAATGCTTCCGTTCTGCGGATACAACATGGCAGACTACTTCCAGCATTGGCTTGACATGGGCAAAAAGCTCGGCGACAAGGCTCCCAAGATATTCAATGTAAACTGGTTCCGCACCGATGACGACGGCAACTTTATCTGGCCGGGCTTCGGCGACAATATGAGAGTTCTCAACTGGATCATCGACCGCTGCGAAGGCAAGGCAGACGCCACCGAAACCGCTATCGGTTATGTTCCCAAGCCCGAGGACATCGATCTTACCGACCTCGACATGGATATGGATACTCTCAAGTCCATCCTCACCGTCGACAAGGACGTATGGACAAAGGAAGCGGCTGAAATCGAAGAACACTACAAGAAGTTCGGCGACAAGCTTCCCCAGGAGCTCAGAAATCAGCTCGAAACTCTCAAGGCAAACCTCAATAAGTAATTTTCTTCAAAGGCGACGGCAAAAATCCGTCGCCTTTTCTTATTGCCGCAATCAAACCCGTCCGCTGTTTCCCGCCGCCTGCCGTGTGAGTTTGACGTATGCGACAACTTGTGATATAATAACAATACAAAAAAGAAGGAGGACAGTCCGATGGCTTCTTTTGACGAAATCAAGGATAAGCTTTCGCAGACAGGACAGGACGCCGTAAAGAAAGCAAAGTGCTTTGCAGATGTTACTCGGCTGAACGCATCGGTATATGCGGAGGAGAGAATAAGAAATAACCTGTATCAGGAAATCGGCAGGATTTTCTACAGTGAAAACAATGACGCGCCGCCCGAAAGGTATTCGGAGCTGTTCGCTTCAGTCGCCGAGAGCGAGAAAAAGATATCCGGCATGAAGGCAGAGATATTAAAGACCAAGGAGCTTAAAATCTGCCCTAAATGCAAAGAAAAATGCTCCTCGTCCGCGGATTATTGCCACAGATGCGGTGCCGAGCTTCCAAAAAGCGAGGCTTGTGAGAATAATAAGGATAACGGCTCCGAGCAGACAGTCTACTGCAGCGGCTGCGGAGCGGCCTGCCCCGCCGATGCCGTAATTTGCACTAATTGCGGAGAAAAGCTTATCTGATTACAATTAAATACAGCACAGCATCCCGAATATGCCGACGGCAACTGCCGTCGGCTTTGTTTATTGCCTTTTTGTCGAAAAACAGTTGCAATCGGGTGCCGATAATGGTATATTGGTATATATGATAATGTATATCCTTACTCGGATAACAATACATTTGTGCGTCTTGAAATGAAAGGATTTTTATAAATATGGGCTTCAAAAATGACTTTTTATGGGGCACCGCAACCGCCTCGTATCAGATAGAGGGCGCCGCTCACGAGGGTGGCAGAGGCAAGTCTGTTTGGGACATATACTGCGAGGAGGGCAGAGCGCGCGACGGCGCGACCGGCGACGTCGCCTGCGACCATTACCACCGCTGGCGCGAGGATGTGGGTATTCTGTCCGATTTGGGCGGCAATGCGTACCGCTTCTCAATCTCGTGGTCTCGTATAATCCCGGAGGGAACCGGCAGGGTCAACCCGGAGGGCATTAAGTTTTACAGCGACCTTATCGACGCACTGCTCGAAAAGGGAATAACGCCCTTTATCACTCTTTATCACTGGGATCTTCCCTACGCTCTCGCGATCCGCGGCGGCTGGAGAAATCCCGAGAGTCCCGCGTGGTTTGAGGAATATACGCGCCTTGTCGCCAAGAGCTTCGGCGACCGCGTTAAAAATTTCTTTACCTTCAATGAGCCGCAGTGCTTTATCGGCTACGGCTACCGCTTCGGTTACCAGGCGCCGGGGCTCTGTCTCTCGGATATTGAAACATTGCCTATGGCGCATAATGTTCTCAAGGCTCACGGCAGAGCGGTCAGCGCCCTGAAGGAAATAATTCCCGACTGCAGAGTCGGCTTCGCGCCCACCGGTACACCGTCTCTTCCGGCGACCGAAAAGCCGGAGGATATAGAGGCCGCCCGAAGCCGGTATTTCAGCATCGAACCGAATAACTGGTCGTGGTCGGTTGTTTTCTGGTCCGATCCGGTGCTTCTCGGTCATTACCCCGAGGACGACCCCGAGTTTAAGAAAATAGCGCATAATCTCCCCGCTGATTACGAAAAGGATTTGCCTCTTATCAGCACCCCGACGGATTACTACGGGCAAAATATTTATCAGGGCGCCGTCTGCCGCAAGGGGGCAAACGGCATCGAAAGCGTTCCGCGTCCCCAGGGTGCCTCAAAGACCGGCGCTGACTGGGCGATAACGCCGGAAGCTCTCTACTGGTCGCCAAAGTTCCTTTACGAACGCTATAAGCTTCCGATAATAATAACCGAAAACGGCATGTCCTGCCACGATACCGTCTCTCTTGACGGCAAGGTACACGACCCCAACAGAATCGATTTTTTGCACCGTTATCTCAGAAATCTCAAGCGTGCCGCCGATGAGAATATTCCGATTGACGGCTATATGCTCTGGTCAATACTCGATAACTTCGAGTGGCAGAGCGGCTACAACGAACGCTTCGGCATAGTGTATGTAGATTACTCGACCGGCGAGCGCATCAAGAAGGATTCATTTGAATGGTATCGTTGTGTTATCGCGCAAAACGGAGCAAATCTCTGATGATAATCAAGGAGGGAAGGTCTCATGAATAACATCCAGCACCTCAGATATGCAGTAGAGGTTGAAAGAACCGGCTCTATTTCAAAGGCGGCGGAAAACCTCTATATGGGTCAGCCTCACCTTTCAAAAGCCATTCGGGAGCTTGAAAACGAAATCGGCTTCGACATATTCAACCGCACTCCGAAGGGCGTCATTCCCACCCAGAAGGGTAAGGGATTTCTCGAATATACGCGCAATATATTGAATCAGATCGACGAAATGGAAGCTCGCTACAAGCCGTCGCCGGAGGGCAAGCAGGAAATCAGAATAGCCGTTCCCCGCGCAAGCTACATCTCCTACGCTTTTACGGAGTTTCTCAAAACGCTGGATTTTGACAATGATATAAAGGTCGATTACCGCGAGACAAATTCGCTCCACGCCATATCGGACGTCGCCTCAAGCACCGACGATATAGCCGTCATACGCTATCAGCTCGATTATGAGAAATACTTTCTCACCTCGCTGGAAGACAATGATCTCAGGCACGAGTTGATTAAAGAGTTTGAATACCACGCGCTGATGTCAACCTCCCATCCCCTGGCAGTATGCTCCGAGGTCAGCTATGAGGAGCTTCAACAGTTTCCCGAAATCAATCCCGGCGATATTTCCGTGCCCGCCCTGCCGCTCTCGGAGGCGCGCCGCTTTGCTCAGTCTCTCGACCGCAAAAAAAGCATTAAGGTATATGAACGCGGCAGTCAGCTCGAAATACTCAGCCGCGTGCCGAATACTTATATGTGGGTTTCACCGATGCCTCGGGATGTGCTCGACCGCTTCGGCCTGGTAGAGCTCCCCTGTGACGCGTCCAAAAAACGCTTTGCCGACGTATTTATTTACCGTCACGGCTACCGCCTGACCGCAAATGACAAAAAATTCTTGGAATTACTGAAAAAAGCCGCGGCAGAAATGGTGTGAGCGCCTCTTTCCTGCGATATACTCCGAAAGACTCCGTTTGCGCAGTATGTCCGGCCTCATTTCCGTGCCGCACAAATTATATACTGTCTAAAACTTAACCGACCGGTACATAATGCTTGTACCGGTCGTAATATTTGTTATATAGATAATCGTATATCGATATTCCATTATTGGTACTTCCCATATTTTACCGAACGGTGATAAGATATCAGTGTAAAGAAAACCCGTTGACTCGGGAAACAGGAGGAAATGAAAATGGCAAGATTTACATTACCGAGAGACTTATACCACGGCAAGGGTGCGCTCGAGGCGCTCAAGACCTTTGAAGGCAAGAGAGCTATGATCTGCGTCGGCGGCGGCTCAATGAAGAAGTTCGGATTTCTCGACAAGGCAGAGGCTTACCTGAAGGAAGCCGGCATGGAGGTTGAGCTTTTTGAAGGTATCGAGCCCGATCCCTCAGTCGAGACAGTTATGAAGGGCGCAGAAGCTATGCTCAAGTTCCAGCCCGACTGGATTATTGCAATGGGCGGCGGTTCACCCATCGACGCTGCAAAGGCTATGTGGATTAAATATGAGTATCCCGAGGTTACCTTCGAGGATATGTGCAAGGTATTCGGACTTCCCAAGCTTCGCAAGAAAGCTAAATTCTGTGCTATTTCTTCCACCTCAGGCACAGCAACAGAGGTAACTGCATTCTCCATCATTACCGATTACAGCAAGGGTATCAAGTATCCGATAGCTGACTTCGAGATCACTCCCGATGTAGCAATCGTAGACCCCGACCTCGCCGAGACCATGCCCAAGAAGCTTGTAGCTCACACCGGTATGGACGCTATGACTCACTCCATCGAGGCATATGTTTCGACGGCCAACAGCGACTACACCGATCCGCTTGCAATATTCGCAATCAAGATGATTCAGGACGACCTTGTAGACAGCTATAACGGCGATATGGGCAAGCGTGACAGCATGCACAACGCTCAGTGCCTTGCCGGAATGGCGTTCTCCAATGCTCTTCTCGGTATCGTTCACTCGATGGCGCACAAGACCGGCGCGGCTTTTGCCGACTACGGCGCGCACATCATCCACGGCGCGGCAAACGCTATGTATCTTCCCAAGGTTATCGCCTTCAATGCAAAGGATGAGACAGCCGCTAAGCGCTACGCAGTTATCGCCGACTACATGAACCTCGGAGGAAACACAGTAGCTGAAAAGGTTCGCCTTCTCATCGACTACCTCCGCGGCATGAACGACAGCCTCAACATCCCGCACTGCATCAAGAACTACGGTGCCGACAGCTATCCGACAGAGCAGGGCTTTGTTCCCGAGAATGTATTCCTTGAGAGACTGCCCGAGATTGCAAAGAACGCTATCGGCGACGCTTGCACAGGCTCCAACCCCAGAATTCCCACACAGGAAGAAATGGAAAAACTGCTCAAGTGCTGCTACTACGACACCGAAGTAGATTTCTGATAGCCGATTTCTAAGATTTTCATATATTTCCTCACGCCCGGCGAATGCGGCGCGGCTTCTTCACCGCGCCGGCAAGCATCCGTCGGGCAAATCCTTTATCGGCAGCAGAAACGATATATCGATAGCAGTATATCGATATATCGTTTTTTGCTACTGTTCAAACTGCCCGGAATATAGTATGATATACTTGAAAAAAACTATGTTTACCGAAAGGGCAATATTATGGGCGAAAACATTTCTATTCAAACGCTGCAGCGGCTCCCCGTATATCTTAATTACCTGAAAAGCGACGCTGTTTCGCGCGGAGGAAATATCTCGGCAGGTGCGATAGCCGCAGCCCTCGGACTCGGCGAAATTCAGGTCAGAAAGGACCTCGCGCAGGTCAGCTCGGGCGGCAGGCCCAAGCTCGGCTACTGCATCGAGGAGCTGAAAACCGATATTGAGACCTTCTTGGGCTGCAACGATACCAAGGATGCGGTGCTTGTCGGAGCGGGCAAGCTCGGCCGTGCTCTGCTCGATTATTCGGGATTTGCGGAGTACGGATTGGAAATCGTCGCCGCCTTTGACTCAGACCCGGCAGTTATCGGGGAGGACGACTGCAACGGCAAGAAAATTCTTCCGGCAGAAAAGCTGACCGACCTCTGCCGGCGTATGAATATCCATATTGGAATAATCACGGTTCCCGCGGCGCATGCGCAGAAGGTCTGCGACGCTCTCGTTGAAGGAGGCGTCAGGGCGATTTGGAATTTTGCACCCTGTCATCTCGAAGCGCCGGACAATATCTTAGTCAAAAGCGAAAATATGGCAATTTCTCTTGCCGTACTTTCACGCCATCTTACCGAACTGTCGGAAAAAGAGAAATAACAGGATAAATCAAGCCTTCCGAAAGGAGCTTTCAGCCAATGACAGACATACTCAAGCTAAAAAAATCAAACTGCAAGAACTGCTATAAGTGCATACGGAATTGCCCGGTCAAATCCATTCGTTTTTCCGGAAATCAAGCTCATATTATCGCCGATGAATGTATTCTCTGCGGCAGGTGCTTTGTGGTTTGTCCGCAGAATGCAAAAGAGATACGAAATGATGTCGAAAAAGCGCGCGTTCTGATACAGAGCGGCAAACAGGTCTTTGTCAGCGTTGCTCCGTCCTGGTCAGCGAATTATTCGGGCGTTTCCTTCGCCAGCCTGACAAACGGTCTCATTAAGCTCGGCTTTGCCGGCGCGGAGGAGACCGCCGTCGGCGCCACAATGGTCAAAAAGCAGTATGAAAGCCTGCTGTCGGACGGCTCGCACGACCTGATTATTTCCTCCTGCTGTCACACGGTAAATCTGCTTATTGAGAAGTATTATCCCGCCGCACTGCCGTTTTTGGCAAATGTAGTTACTCCCATGGAGGCTCACTGTGCCGACTTAAAGCGCAGAAACCCCGATTCATACACAGTATTTATCGGCCCCTGCATTTCTAAAAAGGCCGAGGCGCGGGATGTCGACGCGAACGTTGACTGCGCTCTCACCTTTGAGGAGCTTACGGAATGGTTTGAGGCAGAAAAAATCGAGCTCGAGCCGTCCGCTCCCGTTCCCGACGGCAGCGGCAGAGCGCGTTCCTTCCCCACCTCGGGGGGAATAATCAGCTGCATGGATAAGCCCTCCGGCTATACATATATGTCGGTAGACGGCATGGAAAACTGTCTCGCGGCGCTTCACGATATCATCGCCGGCAATATTAAGAAATGTTTCGTCGAAATGTCGGCGTGCAGCGGAAGCTGTATCGGCGGACCGGTCATGGAAAAGACGCACCACAGCCCGATAACCGATTACATAGCCGTAAACAGCCTTGTGGGAGAGCAAGATTTTTCCGCCGACTTTTCGCCGGAAAGACTCACCTGCTCTCATCTTCCGTCGGCAAGCGGCAGCTCGGAGCCCTCAGAGGAAGAAATCCGTTCTGTTTTGCGGGAAATGGGCAAGACCAAGCCGGAGGATGAGCTCAACTGCGGCTCCTGCGGCTACGATTCCTGCCGCGAGAAGGCTAAGGCCGTTTTGCGCGGCAAAGCGGATTTGACCATGTGTCTGCCGTACTTAAAGGAGCGCGCACAGTCGCTCTCCGACAGTATAATCAGAAATACTCCCAACGGTATCATTCTTCTTAATGAAGAAATGGAGGTTCAGGAAATAAACGCCGCCGCACTCAGAATTTTCAACCTGCGCGACGCCTCCGACGTCCTGGGCGAACCGGTTATCCGCATAACCGATCCGGCGGATTATATCAAGGCGCTCAATCTCAAGCGTTCACTTCCGAAAAAACGCCGCTATCTTGCCGAGTATTCCAGATATGTCGACGAAACCGTGGTTTACGACGCCGCCTACCGCACCATCACCTGCATTATGCAGGATGTCACAGAGGATGAGGCTCAGCGCGAGAAGAAGGACAGTATCAGCCGTCAGACCATCGAGGTCACCGACAAGGTCATAGAGAAGCAGATGAGAGCCGTGCAGGAAATCGCGTCGCTTCTCGGCGAAACCACGGCAGAAACCAAAATCGCGCTGACTAAACTCAAGGAGTCGCTGTCAGATGACTAAATATTGCACCGATTACGGCTACCGCAGTCTCATCAGGCACGGCGAGGAGCTCTGCGGCGACCATGTAGAACAAAAGTACTGTGAGGACGGCTCGTTTGTAAGCGTGCTTGCCGACGGTCTCGGTAGCGGAGTAAAGGCAAATATTCTGTCCACACTGACCTCGAAAATAATCTCCACCATGCTGGCAGAGGGCATGTCGGTCGAAAACTGTATAGAAACCGTTGCCTCCACGCTTCCGGTGTGCTCCGAGCGAAAGGTCGCGTATTCCACCTTCACGGCAATCCGTACCGGTCCGGGCGAAACCGCCGAGCTCATTCAGTACGATAATCCCAGGGTAATTTTCTTCCGGGACGGCGAAAGCGTGGATTACCCGTACGAAACTGTCAATATCGGCGGCAAAACGATACTTTGCTCCCGCCTCAGCGTCCGGGACGGAGATATCTTCGTCGCCATGAGCGACGGTGTCATTCATGCCGGAACGGGAATGAATCTCAACTACGAATGGGACCGCGACCGGGTGATAGAATATCTCAAGCCGCTTACCGGTGTGGGCTTCACGGCGAAAACTCTGTCAAGCGTGCTTGCAGACGAATGTTACTCGCTGTACGAAGGCGAGCCGGGAGACGATACCACCGTCTGCTGTGCGCGCATACGACAGCGGGAGCCGGTCAGCCTTGTCATCGGTCCTCCCTCCGACAGAAGCGACTGCGGCAAAATGATGTCGCTGTTCTTTTCAAAGGGCGGCAAACACATCGTCTGCGGCGGCACCACCTCGGAAATAGCCGCCGAGTATCTCGGAAAACCGCTTGTACCCGAACTGAATTTTGCCGATCCTCAAATACCGCCCACCTCAAAAATAGAGGGCGTGGATTTGGTCACCGAGGGCGTTATAACGATAAACCGCGTTTTATCCTACGCCGAGGATTATCTCGCCGACAATGAAAGCTACCGCGTCTGGAGCGCCGGCAGGGACGGAGCCTCGCTCATCGCCAGAATGCTGTTTGAAGAAGCCACCGACATAAACTTTTTTGTAGGCAAGGCGATAAACCCCGCCCATCAGAATTCCGCAGACCCGATAAGCTTTAACGTGAAAATGCGCCTTGTCAACGATCTGGCCGAGTGTCTTCGCAAAATGGGTAAACGTATAAAGGTCAGCTATTTCTGATAAACACTCTTGACAGAATGTGGTAAAATAATTCTGTATATAAATGCCGTTTAAACGCTTTGGCAGGTTGACAGATGAAAAAATTCGAAACAAAGGTTCAGCAATTAAAATATAAGGTTCTTTGCGAGGTTTCGCGGCTGGCGTACAAGGACGCTCTGCTCGAAAATCTCACGGACATCCCGAAGACCATCGTCCCGGGCAAAGAAGCAACAATGCGCTGCTGCGTGTATAAGGAGCGCGCCATTCTCGCCGAGCGCGTCAAGCTCGCTATGGGCGGAGACAAGCGAAATCCGAATATAGTCGAGGTCATTGACATCGCCTGCGACGACTGTCCCGTCGGCGGTTATGCCGTCACTGACGCCTGCCGCGGCTGTATCGCCCACCACTGCGAATCGGTCTGCCGCCTGGGAGCCATCAGCTTTGACAATCTGCAGAAGGCACATATAGATAAGACCAAATGCGTCGAATGCGGCGCCTGCGCCAAGGTCTGCCCGTACAGCGCCATTGTCAATTACAAGCGCCCGTGCGAAAATGCCTGCCATGTAAAGGCTATCAGCATGCGCGAGGATCATGCCGCGCGCATAGATGAGAAAAAGTGCATTAACTGCGGCGCCTGCATATATCAGTGTCCGTTCGGCGCGATTATGGATAAGTCGTTCATTCTGAACGTCATCGACCTGTTAAAGCGCAGTAAAAACAACACCGCCTACAATATGTACGCCATAGTCGCCCCCTCGATTGCCGGACAGTTTGAGGGCGTCGAAACAGGGCAGATTTTCGCTGGTATCAAAAAGCTCGGCTTTCTGCGCGTCGTTGAGGTTGCGCTCGGCGCGGATATGGTGGCATACAGCGAATCAAACGAGCTGGCAGAAAAGGGTTTTCTGACAAGCTCCTGCTGTCCCGCCTTTGTCGAATATGTAAAGCGTCAGTTTCCCGAGCTCGAAAAATACATCTCGCACAATCTTTCTCCCATGGCAATGACCGGCTTTCTCATCAAGGAAAAAGACCCGACCGCAAGGGTAGTGTTCATCGGCCCCTGCACCGCAAAAAAGAGCGAATTCCAGAAGCCGGAGGTCAGGCGCTTTGTCGACAGCGTCATTACATTTGAGGAGCTTCAGGCCCTGCTCGACAGCCGCGACATCGACCTTGTCACGCTTGAAGCGGAGAAGATTTCCGACGCCTCATACTTCGGCAGAGTGTTTGCCCGCAGCGGCGGACTTACCGAGGCGGTCGCCGAGGGACTCAGAGAACGCGGAAAAACCGATTTTGAATTCAAGCCGCAAATCTGCAACGGTATCGCCTCCTGCAAGGCGGCGCTGCTCAAAGCGGGTCGCGGCGCCCTCGACGCCAACTTTATAGAGGGCATGGCGTGCGTCGGCGGATGCATCGGCGGCGCCGGCTGTCTGACTCACGGCGAAAAGGGCAAGAGCGAGATAGACCGCTTCGGCTCTCAGGCAGAGGAAAAAATAATGTCCGACGCCTCCGGCCGTCTTAAAAACAAGCCTTCTTAAAAAGTCATATCAGAATATAATAAAGTTTCGGAGCCTTTCGGCTCCTTTACTTTTCGTCCGAGTCATCTTTACAAGCTTCAGCTTCACATGACAAAATTACCGTTATCCGCCCGCTTGCAGGCCTTTTCACGGTTATTGTTGAAAAAAGCCTGCTTTTCTGCTAAAATAGTATAAACCATACTCTCCGGAGGAATGACCGTGAAAATTCTTTTGATTGCCGACCAGTTTTACAGAGCCAACAACGGCATGACCATATCGGCGCGCCGCTTTGCCGAAGTGCTTGAACGCCACGGCAATGAGGTCAGAGTGCTTTCCTACGGCACGCCTGAGGATGTTGCACCCGGCAAAACAGCCTATCTTATGAAGAAAAAGTACATTCCCGTTTTCGACAAGCTTGTATCCTCTCAGGGAATGACCTTTGCCAAGGTGGATAAAAGGATTATATCCGAAGCCGTTCACTGGGCCGATGTCGTTCATCTGCTCACACCTTTTGCCGTATCTCACAATGCCGTCAAGCTCGCCCGCCGGGAGGGAATACCGTGTACTGCGGCGTTTCATGTTCAGCCCGAAAATATTTCATCGTCCATTCATCTCGGCAACTGCCGGTTTATAAATAACCTTATATATCACTGGTTTCGCTTATATATTTACCGCTATACCGATAGAATTCACTGCCCGAGCAATTTCATAGCAAACGAACTGAAAAAGCACGGCTACAAAAGCGAGCTTCATGTCATTTCCAACGGTATCGACCCCGATTTCAAGTACAATAAGCTTCCCAAAACGCCCGAGTTTGACGGAAAATTCGTGATTTTATCTACCGGAAGACTGTCGATAGAAAAACGGCAGGATGTTACGGTGGACGCAGTCGCCCTTTCCCGCCATCGCAAAGAGATCAAACTGGTCTTAGCGGGAAACGGCCCTCGCAAAAAACAGATTCTCAGCCGGGCTGAAAAATGCGGAGTAGACGTATATAACAACTTCTTCTCAAAGTCCGAGCTTCTCAATATGATTGCCATGAGCGACCTTTACGTACACTCTGCCGATATAGAGATCGAGGCCATGTCATGCATGGAGGCTTTCGCCGGCGGACTGGTGCCGATAATAGCCGACAGTCCCCGCAGCGCCACCCCGCAATTTGCGCTTGATGACCGCAGCCTTTTCCCCGCCGGAGACCCTGCGGCGCTCGCCAAAAAAATCGACTACTGGATAGAGCATCCGGATATCCGCCGGGAGACCGAAATGCGTTACGCCGAGCTGGGGCTCAAGTATGCCCTCGACAGCTGTGTTTCCGCCGCCGAAAAAATGTTCGGTGATGAAATATCCGCGCACGGTAAAAAAATATGAACAATCAGAATAAAGACACCCGCCCACTCGGCCTGACCGACGAACAGCCGTCCGGCGACGTACACGAGCTTCATTTCAATGAAAGCCGCTCCTTTGATGTTCCGCGGGGCTATGATTACCGCCGCACCTCCGCCCTCGCCGATACCGGCTCGGCGGTGCTGCGCACCGCTCTCAACCCCATTTTGCAGATAATAGACCGCGTCTTTCTCGGATATTCCGTATCCGGCACCGAGAATTTCGACCGCGTTTCCGGCGGCGCCGTAACTATAGCCAATCATATCCACCCCCTCGACTGTACCATGGTCGATCTTGCGCTGTTTCCGCACAGGGCATATTATGTCACCTTGGAATCAAATTTCAGGATACCGGTTGTCCGCAGCCTTATTAAGTGGCTCAGAGCCGTACCCATGTCCCGCCGCCCTGCGCGCATGGGCGAAATGTTCGCCGAAATGAGCAAGGCATTGGCAGAGGGAAGCTTTGTTCATTTTTATCCCGAGGCCGTTCTCAAGCCGTATTGCACCGAGCTTCGCGAATTTCACGACGGAGCCTTTCGTCTCGCGGCAAAGAGCCGCGTTCCGGTAGTGCCCATGTATCTTTCACAGTCAGCTCCCGCAGGCCTCTCTTGTTACAAGCATAAGCCCTGCCTTCGCCTTGAGGTGCTTTCGCCGGTCTATCCGGACTTGACGCTCAGTCTGAAGCAATCAGTAGAGAAGCTAAAGACCGAGTGCCGCAAAGCTATGATGGATGCGGCCTCCAAGTAATAAAATACTCTTAGGGAAATTGTCAAAAATTGTTGGCAATTTCCCTTTTTTCTATTGAACGGCATTTCGGATTGTGATAATATAGTATTTGCAGAAGAAAAATGTCGAAAGAGGTGATTTATCGGTGAAAAAAATAAGATTTACAGCATTATTGATATCTTTTGTTTTGCTCGCTGTCACTCTTTCGGTGTTTACTCCCGTCAGCGCCGCCGCGGATTCACCAAAGCTTATAGCCCTCACCTTTGACGACGGCCCGAGCAAGTATACCGAAGTTCTTCTTGATGTGCTCAAGCAATACGGTGTAAAGGCAACCTTCTTTACAGTCGGCAACAGAATTGCCTCGCGCAGCGACACGATCGCCCGCGAAGCCGCCGAGGGACATCAGGTTGCCGGTCACTCATACAGCCACGCAAAGCTTACAACCCTTTCCCCGGAAGAGGCAAAAAAAGAGCTTGATTCCTGCGTTGCGGCAATTAAGCCGTACACAAACTACCAAACCTATCTTATCCGCCCGCCGTACGGTGCGCGGGACGATATGGTCAAGGGTCTCGGATATCCGCTCATCCTTTGGAACATAGACACGCTCGACTGGAAAACCCGCGATGCAGAAAGCGTATATCAGAATATAATGTCAATGACCGAGGACGGCGCGATAATCCTGCTGCACGATATGTACGAAACCAGCGTTCAGGGCGTAGCGCGTGCAATTCCCGAGCTTCAGGCTCAGGGGTATGAATTCGTCACAGTCAGTGAACTTTACCGCCGCCGCGGCGTTAAAATAGAAAGCGGCACTATATACAGACACATCCCGTCAAGCGGAAACGATCTTCCGGCGGTTTCCGCTCCCGTCTTTACGGAAAAGGAACAAAACGGTGCAGAAACACTTGAAATAAGCGTCAATGCGGCCGATTTCACGATATATTATACTACGGACGGCAGCGAGCCGACATCAGGCAGCACAGTCTATTCCGGCGCAATCACAGTTACAAAACCCACCGTATTCAAGGCGGTCGCCATCGACAGCTTCGGGACAAAATCGCCTGTCGGAGAGTTCGCCGTCAACGCCAACGCCTGTGAGCCGATTGATTTCTCGGTTGACAGCGACGGCCGGCTTTCGCTGACTACCCGGACCGAGGGGGCGAATATCTACTACACATCGGATTTGTCCGAGCCCTCCGACGCCGGCACTCTCTATACAGAGCCCTTTGTGCCTGCCGGAAGCATACGTGCCGTAGCAATAAAAAGCGGCTTGTTAAACAGCGAAATTCTCACTCTCTACCGCACCTCATATGGCGATCTTTTCACCGATATATCCCCCGACAGCCCCTACTTTGACGCCGTTTCCGAGATATATCACAAGGGTCTTATGCAGGATGCCGGCTCACATCTCTTTGCGCCGGAGGCAACTGTTACAAAGGCTGAATTTGTCACATATCTCGCCGAAATGAGTAAGGATGACCTGACTAAATACGCTAAGGGCGAAGTGAAATTTTCGGATGTTCCCGCAGACAGCCGGTATTTTGCCTCAGTCGCCTGGGCGGCAGAAGCCGCAATAGCCGGCGGCAACTCCGACGGCAGCTTCGGCGCGGACCGGCCGCTTACGCGTGAGCAAATGTGCCTTTTACTGACAAAGTATATGGCGTATAAAAATCTTGCAGCCGGCAGTACCGCAACCGCCGCCGAGCCGTTTTCCGACAGCGATGCGATAAGCGCGTGGGCGGCAGAAGCCGTTGCAAGCTGCCAATCTCTCGGCCTTGTTCAGGGCACGGGTACAAATGCCTTTAATCCCGCCGGCACGGTCACACGCGGTGCATGCGCGGTATTCCTTGCAAACTTTGACGGCAAGCTGACCTCGGGCGACATTGCGCTTGTCACCACCACAACAGTACCGGGCACTTCCGCGGATTCCGACGCGAATAATAGCCCGAGCGTCATGGTAACGGTGTTAAAAATCGTGGCGGCAGTTGTCTTGTCTCTCTTATTTATCTTTGTGGCATTGATGGCGTTTTTCCGCATACGCGCCGCAAAAAGAAAAAAACGCCGTCGCTCGCAACGAGCTCGAATGAAGTACGGTAGCAGCCAAAAGCAGTCAAAAGACGCTAATCAACGCAAGTTCTGAAAATCTCAGCTCAAATATACGGCAAAGCAGCATTTTTGAGTCATGATAAACGGAAGCTGCAAAATGCAGCTTCCGTTTTTATTATCTAAAGGAGGACGACGGTCAGTGTGGAATACGAGTCAGCTTAAGCGCGCCGGCAAAAAGTCCCTCAGACGCAACTATCTTGCAATGATTGCGGTCTGCTTTATCATCTCACTGCTTACAAATAACTACCCGGACTCATCGGTAAATTTTTTCGGCGGCGAAACCTTCGCCCAAAAGGAATACCAGGTCGTTTTCGACCGCCTCTCACCGGATACCTGCTATAGTATAGTATCGCGCAAACCGGACACGGACGAAGCAGTAACCGTAACTGCCATACAAACCGGCAAAGCGGAAGAAACGTCCGCCCAAGACGACAGTGCCACGCAAATTAATATTGCGAAAAGCGAAATCATAATGCATAACGCAGTCAGCGACCGCGAATACGCCCTGCTTGACGGGGACGGCAATCAAATAAGCGAATGGAAAAAACCGGTTTCGGCAATCGTTCTGGCGTCTGCCGGCTCCAACAGCTCGATACTGTGGAACGCCGTCAAAAAGATAAGCAAGACAAGCGCAAGTCAGTCGAATGACGGAGATTACGGCGTTATAAACAACGTAATCAATAATGCCATCAATATCTCGACCAAGGCTCAGGCCATCGTTTTTCGCGGCTTTGACGCTATCGCAAATTTTGCCGGCAATAAAACCGCCGACGCGATAAACTCGCTTATCAGCATATTGCTTTCGGCGCTGTTTACCGTATTCGTGTCGTATATACTGACAGTCGGCGAGCGCCGCTTCTTTCTGGAATCGCGCGCATATAAGGACACGCGCATATCGCGCATTCTGTTTCCCTACCGTGAGCGCAAGACCGGGAATGTCGCCAAAATCATGCTCCTCAAAATGATAAAAACCGTTCTTTGGAGCCTTACAATAGTCGGCGGTGTAATAAAGTATTACGAGTACCGTATGATCCCGTACATTCTCGCCGACAATCCCTCGATTTCCGCGCGCGACGCCTTTGCTCAGTCCAAGTTCATGATGAGCGGAAATAAATGGCGCCTGTTTTTATTTGATATGTCGTTTGTCGGCTGGAGGATACTGTCCCTTCTATTATTCGGTTTGCCCGGCATATTCTTTGTCAATCCATACTACACGGCGTCGGAGACGGAGCTTTATATAATTTTAAGAAAGAGCGCATGGCACGAAGTGCTGTGCCCCACCGTGCCTGACGGCCCGATAACCGCCGACGACGGCACAGAGATTTATGCCGATAACCCGTTTCTCAAGCAAAAGCGCGACGAGGACAATCCGCGCCGTCTCAGCCTGCCCGATTATAACGTAAACTACAGCGTTGTCAGCTATATTCTGCTGTTTTTCACCTTCTCGGTTGCCGGCTGGATATCCGAGGTGCTGCAGACCTATATTGCCAGCGGAAGATTTGTCAACCGCGGCACGCTGTTCGGTCCGTGGCTGCCCATTTACGGCTTTGGCGGAATTATGATACTGATATTACTCAAGCGCTTCCGTCACAATCCGGTTTTGACCTTCGGGCTGTCCTTCGTGCTTTGCGGAGTGTTCGAGTATTTCACCGGTCTTGTGCTTGAACTGACAAAGGGCGTAAAGTACTGGAACTACAGCGGGTACTTTCTCAATATTAAGGGCAGGGTTTGTCTTGAAGGACTGCTGTTCTTCGCCTTGGGCGGCTGTCTTTTCGTATATTATCTTGCGCCGCTCTGCGACAGACTGTTCAAAAAAATACCCATGCGCGTCAAGCTCAGCCTGTGCGCGGTTTTAATAGTCCTCTTTATGGGTGACAATGTCTATTCCCATTTTCATCCCAATGTCGGCGAGGGAATAACCACCCGCATAACCGCACCCGTTGAGTCAGATACAGTGCATACACAATAAAAAACATCCGAGGCCTCCTCGGATGAAAGTCGGTGTTTCTGCTTCTTTTCCGCTTACTACAAGCGGAAAAGAAGCAGTTTTTTTATAAAACAGCTCGGTTGGGACTTGCCGCTATTCATCTGAATCCGGCAAGCTTCTCAAAAAGCCTGTTATCAACGGAATAGACACAAAGCAGGTCAGAAAATCGGCTATCGGCTGAGTCAGCTGTACCCCGGTCAATCCAAGGACGCGCGGCAGTATAACTATAAGCGGCACGAAGAAAAAGCCTTGGCGGAAAGAGGAAGTAAAGGTAGCCATTCCTGCTTTTCCGACCGACTGAAAGGTCATGTTGCAGGCAACTCCGACCGCGATAAACGGCAGGGAGACACATTGCATTCTGAGCGCTAATGCGCCTATTTCCACCACAGCCGGATCGTCGTTTATAAACTCTGTCATAAGCCCGGGCGCAAGTATAAATACACCGCAGCCCAGCACAGCCATTATTGCCACACCTACCCACAGCATAAACCGATATGCGCTCTTAACCCGAAGGTAGTGGCGCGAGCTGTAGTTGTAGCCGCATACCGGCTGATATCCCTGACCGAAGCCGATAAGTACCGAAAAAACCATCATGATTATTTTGCTGACGATCGACATGGCCGCTACCGCCGCGTCGCCGAAGCCTGCGGCGGCCCTGTTAAGCATAACTGTCGCAATACTCGCAATTCCCTGACGGCAGAAGGACGGCATACCGTTTTTCAGTATCGCGGCATATGTCCCGGCTCTGCGCGATATAAAACAAAACCGCAGAGCGACCGTAGTGCGCCTTCGGATAAAGTTAAATAAAAGAATGGAAAAGCTGACGGTCTGGCTGATTGCCGTAGCTACAGCCGCGCCTCTTATTCCCATATCAAAGGTAAATATCAATAACGGGTCGAGAGCAATATTGAGTATTCCTCCGAAGCCTATACCTATCAAGGCAAGCTGCGCCTTACCCTCGCTTCTCAACAGATTATTGAGAACAAACGACGAGGCCATGACCGGCGAAGCCATCAGTATAAAGAAAGCATATTCCTCGGCAAGCGGCAGTATTTCACCTTTTGCGCCGAGTAGCCGCATAAACGGCGAAAGAAAGGCAATTCCGCCTACGCCCAGCAACACCCCGAACGCCACGGAGGCAAAAAAAGCACTTGTACCCACAATTCCGGATTCCCGCACCTTTTTCTGCCCGAGCAGGCGCGAAATAATCGAGCCCGAACCCATGCCGAACGTAAAGCCTACCGCCTGAATTATCGCCATCAGCGAAAACACTATTCCGGTGGCGCCCGACGCGCTGGTTCCGAGCTGGGAGACAAAATATGTGTCCGCGACATTATAGACCGCGGTAACCATCATTGCAATCACCGTCGGAACCGACAGCGAAAGAATAAGCTTCGGTATCGGTGTGCCGGTCATTTTTCGGTATTCTTTTTCACTTGCAGATAAATTCTCAGTCATTTTCCGTTCTCAGCTTTGATTGAAAACTGTTTCTTCTACGCATTTCCTTGTCGATTTCGTTAATTACCGCCGTCTTTTTTATGCTCCACAGCGGCGAAACGAGCTCGTCCGCCTTTCCGTCGCCGGTCAGCCGTTGGATAACCGTGTCGCGCGGCAATACCTCCAGCTGGTCGCAGACGATCTCCACGTATTCCTCTCGGCTCATTTCGCGCAGCTCGCCGCGTTTATACATATCGTAAAGCCTCGTCCCCCGCAATACATACAGCATGTGTATCTTGACTGCAAACGGATTCAAAGCCGCCGTAAAACGGGCAGTTTCAAGCATCATTTCGGGCGTTTCGCCCGGCAAGCCGTTGATGATATGAATACAGGTATTGATTTTTCTCGTCTTTAGCCTGCGGTAGCCCGTCATAAACTCGTCCAGCGTGTGACACCGATTGATGATTTTTGCAGTTGAATCAAACTTTGTCTGCAAACCGAGCTCCACCGTTAAAAAGGTCTTTTTTGATAATTCCTCCAGTAAATCGGCAGTGCTTTCGGAAATACAGTCGGCGCGCGTCGCTATCGCCAGGCCGATAACTCCGTCGAAGGCAAGCGCCTCCTCATACATGCGCCGCAGTCTTTCGGTGGGAGCATAGGTGTTGGTATGCGCCTGAAAATACGCGATAAAATGTGAAACCGGCCACTTTCGCGTATATACCTCACGCATTTTTGTCAGCTGTCCGGTGATACTTTCACACGGGTGCTCAGTAAAGTCGCCGCTTCCGCGGGGCGAACAGTATATACAGCCGTTCACTCCGCGGGTGCCGTCGATATTCGGGCAGGTAAAGCCTGCGTCTATCGGCAGCTTTGCGACTTTTTCACCGAAGCGTGTTTTCAAAAAGTAGTCGAAGGTGTAGTACCTTTTGAAGCCAAAGGAATTGGGGTACGGACAGGTCATGCCTTTTTGTAGAGATTTATGCTTCTGCCGCTGTTTTTTATCTTGGCGTCGCGGAGGTTATTGTCAATCTCGTACTTGATAAGCTCGTCGATGTTTTCGGCAATCTTGTGATATGCCGCGGCGTACTGCTCGACGTGAGCGGTGCATTCGGTCTCAAATCTGGGAGCCATCATAAACGCGCGCGCCGCGAGATAATCGGTATTGGGGAGATCGTCGGAGGGCTTGTAGCCTTCGGCGAACGGCTTGCCGGTTATCATATTATCACCGGTATAGAGCGCCGATTTGTGAAGAAAGCCGTAGCCGCAGGAGCCGCAGGAAACACCCTCTGCGGAAAGCGCCATCAAAAGTGTGTTGAGGTTGAGATTTTCGAGATATTCGGGGTTATAGCGCACATAGTGATAGGAATATATGCGCTTGCAGCCGTCCAGCACCTTCTGAGTCGTTATATAGGGCAGATCGCTTACCAGCTTTTCGAGATAAGCGGCGTTCTTTGAACGCAGTGCGTTAAGCTCGTCGAGCGTGTCAAGGCTGGCGTCGGCTATCGCTATCGCAAGGGGATGCGCTCTGAACTTAAAGCCGAAGCCGGTAAGAGAGTAGTTTTCAAACTGCGTGCCGCCAAGCCTGTCGTAATGGCCGAGCGCGAGAGCTCTTTCATATACGTCGCGGTCGCTGGTGACGAGAATACCGCCCTCGCCCGCCGGCAAGGTCTTGGAGCCCTGCATGGAAAAACAGCCGACATCGCCGAAGCAACCGACCTTAACGCCGTTTACGGTGGAGCCGTGCGCGTGCGAGCAGTCCTCAACAACCTTGAGATTATGCTTTTTGGCCAATGCCATGACAGACGGCATATCCACGGGATTTCCCCATGTATGCACCACTAAAACAGCCTTGGTCTTGGGTGTGATCTTCTTTTCAATTGTTTCTGCCGTAAGCAAGTGGGTATCGGGATCGATGTCCGCAAATACCGGAACCGCACCGAGTGCCGCCACCGGACCGACAGACGCCCAGAATGTAAAGGACGGAACGATTACCTCATCGCCCGGCCTGACGCCGACGCCGAATAATCCGGAGAAAATAGATGTCGTTCCGTTGGTTACGCAAATGCCGTACTTACAGCCGATGTAATCTGCGTACCGCTTTTCAAACTCTCCCACGCTTGAGGAAAAAGAGATTTCGCCTGCTCGGCAGAGAGCTTCAATTTTAGCATACGCCTTTTCCGGTACTAACGGAACTGTTGCGACCTTGCCGCTGTCCTCTAAAACTGTCTTTTCACCGCCAAGTAAAGCAAGTTTAGCCATGGTTTCTTTTTACCGTTTCCCCTGCTATGCACACCGCCCCCGTTCGCATGGCAAGTGCGCGGTTCGTTTATCGGCTGCATATTTCTTGACAAGGGAACACCTTTCATAAAAATATTTTGCCGAATGGATACCCATTCGGCAAAAGTATAACATACATATATTTTTGTTTCAAGCAATTTTTACTAAAATATTAACTCTCTGAGCCGTCATGTCCGCAATCGCAATCACCGCTTTCACAGCCGCAATCACGGTGCCCGCAGTCACAGCCGTCATGCTCACAATCATGGCCGTCCTCGCTCCCGTGAAGCTCTTTCATATACTGCAAAAAGTCTTCGAGATCCGAGAGGTCGTCGCCGAAATCGTCATAGTCGTCGCATTCGACATCGCCGTCAAGCTCCTCCTTGCCGAAGGGCTCTGAACGTTCGATAAGCTTCTCAAGCTCTTCGTCAAGCTCGTCTGCGTCTTCAAACTCGTCGGAATGCTGCTCCATATAGTCGATAAGCGCCATAAGCTCCTTTTCGCTCTTTGACAGCGCATCGTCAACCTTGTCTTTTTCGCCGATAAAGCAGACATCCAGTCCTGAATAGGCGCACTGAAGCACAAAAAGCTCGCGGTTAAACACAAGCTGAGAGCTCAGCTTATATATGTGGTTTTTCGGGCAGGCGAGACAGGGCACGCTGACCTCGATCTTTCGGTCATCGGTCACCTGCATAACAAGAGCGTATTCTCCGCATTCGCAGGAAAGCTTGAGCGGCTCGCCGGACAGTGAAAAAAGATTTAAGGGCGCTATTATCGTTTTGCCGCATTCGGGGCAGCGAAACGCTATGCGTCTGTCTGAATTGTTCATAAAATCAGCCTTTCTATGCTTGTTTTTCGCAAATATGTTTTACTCTGACGGCGTGTATCTTTCTCTGTAGAATAAGTACTGCTGAGCAATACCGGCAAATTCTCCGAAATCGGGCACACATCCGTCAAAGTATTTGTCTATGACCTTTTGAATCCATACGTCTATAGGAAATGCGTTGAGCTTGTGATAAGCAAACAAAAGCACGCAGGAGGCAACCTTTGCTCCCACTCCGCGTATCCTGCAGAGCTCGGCAAACGCCTCGTCAAAGCTCATTTCATAGAGCTCGGACAGCACTATTTCACCGCTGCAAACCTTTTTTGCGGCGTCGGCGATATAGCCGGCGCGAAAACCGAATTTCATTTCCGCCAGCCGCTTTTCACCCAATTCAAGCACTGCCTCCGGCGACGGAAAAGCATAACCGACGCAGCGGCGCGTGCCCTCTTGCTTGCCCGTATTGCCGCCGGGAACCATTTCAAATTCCGTTTTCTCCCGTGACCTGCCTGTCCCGACGGCCGTTTCTGAGCCTGTTTCTTCTCCGCAGCACGCGCCCGTTTCTAAGCCTGTTTTCCCACCGTGCGCTGCTGTTTTTAAGCCTGTCCCTCCGCAGCACGCGCCCGTTCCGACGGCCGTTTTGCCGTATATTCTCTCGCCGCATTCTATACAAAGCGCCGAGATAAGCTTTTTAATTCTCGGTATGTTGTTATTCTGTGAAATAATAAAGGAAACAAGCGTCTCCCACGGATCCTGACGCAAAATTCTGATTCCCGCGCCGACCTTCTCGCACTGTTGCAAAAAATCGGCCTTTTCGGGCACTGCCGACAAAATAGAGTCGTTTATTTTTCTGTAATCGTTTCCGAAATCAAAAAAGTCAAACCAAACAGATTCAAAATCGTCTTTATTTGCGCCGTCAATAATTATTATGCCGCCTTTTTCCCTGATATGTATGCGCCTTCCGAAGGCTATTCCGGAATATCCGTCTCCCTCCGGCTCAAAGCGGAAGCATTGTCCGCAATCAAATATTTTGTCCGCCGAAAACAGGTCGGACGTCTCTATTTCCACCGAGTCGGAATTATATTTTACTTTCATCTCTATATCAGTCCTCCCGAAAAAGCGCCCTGCGCATCGTCAATTTGATATTACGGGTGCAAAATACATATGCCGTGCTGATGTACCACATATTCAGATTTATATGTTTTGCATATGCCGTGCGGCAGGCGGAAACTCATAATCCGAAAAAGTGCCCTGCGCGTCAGGTAATGTCAGCGATTGTCAGTATAAACGGGCAGCGTTTTTTGCTTGATTATATGCGTTTTTTTATGTATAATGGGGTGAAAAAGGCTAAAAAACCAGCCAAAAACGGCAAAGAAAGGTGAAAAATTCGCGTGGAAAAAATATATACTATCCCCGTCAACGAGGCTTTTGAAAAGACAGACGGCTGTCCGTTCTGCTCGCTGTATGACAAGCTTGAAGCAAACGAAATCGACCTTATTCTCGGTGCGAGCATGATGGAGCCGGACGTGCGCATTGAAACAAACAAAAAGGGCTTCTGCAAAAAGCACTTTGAGCAAATGTTCAATGCAAAAAATCGACTCGGACTCGCTCTCATGCTGGAGAGCCACCTCGCCGAGGTCAAAAAGGGAATCAAACTTCCCTCGGTTTCTCTCAAGCCCAAGGGCGACGGTGCGGCACAGGCGGCGCACGGCTTTAACGAGAGCTGCTATATCTGTGACCGTATTGAATTTCACTTTGAGAAAATGTTTGAAACAGCGGCAATGCTGTGGGAGAGCGACAGGCAATTCAGAGCCAAATTTGCCGCGCAGCCCTATTTCTGCCTGCATCACTACGAGCGAATGCTGACTGCGGCAAGACGCGTCCAAAGCAAAAAGACCTTTGCCGCTTTTACGGAGGACGCCGACAAAATCGAGAGCGCCTATATCGAAAAGCTGTGCGGGGATGTGTCGTGGTTCTGCAAAAAATTCGACTACCGCTACAAGGACGAGCCCTGGAACGACTCCAAGGACGCTGTGGAAAGGGCGATAAAATTTCTGTCATAACGCGAGAAAACAGCTGATATGCTGACATGCGCCCCTATTTCAAAACCGAAAGTCTGTCGACTTTCGGTTTTTGCTTTTCAGCTTTTTCTTATAATGCCAATTCACGGCCGACACACTAACGGCGCGATGCCAATTCACAGCCGACAAAATGACGGCGCGGAACCAATGAATAGACGGCAGTGCGGCGGCACCGCAAGTACCGTACCGCGCGGCAATTATACGCTGTGAAGATAATGTGTTTTACTGTTTCGAAAGGGTCTCCATTACATAATCTGCAAATTCCGATGTCTTGGCGCCGTCGGTTCTGCCTGTAACGGTAAGACGCTTTTCCTCAAACATACAAATATCAAGCGCTCTCTCAAGGCGGTCTGCCAGCTGCTGACGGCCTATGTGCGAGAGAAGAAGCACTGAAGCACGAAGCATCGAGCACGGGTCGGCATATTCGCCTCTGCCCTCTGTTATCATTCTGGGTGCGGAGCCGTGGATGGCCTCGAACATGGCGTAACGCTTACCGATATTCGCACTGCCTGCCGTTCCGACACCGCCCTGCATTTCCGCCGCCTCATCGGTAATGATGTCGCCGTAGAGGTTCGGCAGTACAACCACCTGGAAATCGCGGCGGCGCTTTTCATCGACAAGCTTTGCAGTCATGATATCTATGTACCAGTCGGTAGTGCGGATTTCGGGATTCTCCTCACCGATACCCTGGCAGAGCTTGAGGAACTTGCCGTCGGTGGTCTTGATAATATTCGCCTTGGTAACAATGGCAACATGCTCCTTGCCGTTTTTCTTGGCATAATCGTAAGCCAAGCGCGCAATACGGTCGGTGCCCTGCGTGGTAGTAACGACAAAGTCCACCGCAAGGTCGTCGGAAACATTCAGTCCCTTACTGCCGACGGCATAGCCGCCCTCTGTATTTTCACGGAAGAAGGTCCAGTCGATGCCCTGGTCGGGAATCTTTACGGGGCGAACATTGGCAAACAGGTCAAGCTGTTTTCTCATGGCGACATTCGCGCTCTCTATATTCGGCCACGGGTCGCCGGCACGCGGAGTGGTGGTCGGCCCCTTGAGAATGACATGGCACTTTTTGAGCTCCTCCAGAACATCGTCCGGGATGGCCTTGCCGCAGGCGGCGCGGTTTTCAATGGTAAGTCCGTCTATAACACGGAACTCCACCCTGCCCGCCTTGACCTCATCATCAAGCAGATAATGAAGTACTCTCTCTGCCTCGCGGCAAATAATCGGGCCTATTCCGTCTCCGCCGCAAACGCCGATAATCAGCTTATCGAGACTTGCGTAGTCTACAAAATCTCCCTCATTCTTGAGACGTTCAACTCTGTCGAGCTGTTCCTCCAAAAGGCCGCGGAAGGACTCCACAGCATTATCAATTTGTGTTTTTCTGTCCATTTTTATATGTTCCTTTCAATTATTTGCTTTTTTTATGCCGATATCGCAGTTTTTTCTCTTGCTATGACTGAAATACGAAAAATCGGCGGTTTTTTATGTAAAACAGTCGCTGATTTATCATTTTTGATTTACATAAACTCTTGTTAACTTTTTCGGCAAAAAACAAAAATTTGTTCAAAACCGAGAAATTCTCAACAGTACTGACAGAGTTTTCAACAGCCAAAAACCCAAAAACACGGTTTTTACCGCCAAAACGGGGATTTGGCATGAGATTTTTCAACAGGTTGTTGAAAACCCTGTTTGTAACTTTTGCCGAAAACGGCGATGATTTATTGTAAAGCCGGCGAAAAATTCAAATTTCGCTCTGCGCCTCGGAATTCAACGAAATATCGGAAATATTGCCCGCCAGATACTCATAATACCCCTGAGAGCCTATCATGGCGCCGTTATCTCCGCAAAGCTCTGACGGCGTGAGATAAAGCCGTACTCCGCGGCTTTCGCACAGCCCGGCAAGCGCGGCTCTGACGTGAGTATTCGCGGCAACGCCGCCGCACAGCAAAAGCTTATCCGCGCCCGAATCAATCACATTTGTCATGCGGTCGCAAAGCGCTCTCACCACCGAAGCGGTAAACGAAGCGGCAACATCCTCCCGCGAGAAGGCAACTCCCTTCTGCGCATCGTTATGAAGTCTGTTTATAACGGCGGTTTTGATGCCGGAAAACGAAAAATCAAAGGGACTTGTGCGCACTATCGGCGACGGAAAATCGTAGGCTGACGGGTCTCCCTTTGATGCAAGCGCGTCCATCTCCCTGCCGCCGGGATAATCTATAGACAGCACCCTGGCGACCTTATCAAACGCCTCTCCCGCCGCATCGTCCCGCGTACAGCCGAGAACGGTAAAATCGGTATAATCGTTCACACGGATGACGGAGGTGTGTCCTCCGCTCAGAACGAAGGCGGTAAAAGGCGGCTCGAGGTCGCGGTTTCCGAGATAACCTGCGGCTATATGACCCCGCATATGATTTACTCCGACCAGCGGAATCCCTGTCGAATAAGAAAGCCCCTTGGCAAACGACAGTCCTACAAGCAACGCTCCGATAAGACCGGGCTTTGCGGTGACGGCTATGGCGTCTATATCAGACAGCGCGGCGCCGGCTTTTTCAAGCGCGGCACGGGTCAGCGGCGTTATCGCCTCGGTATGTGCTCTCGACGCTATCTCAGGAACTACGCCGCCGTAGCGGGCATGTATCTCTATCTGTGACAGCACCTCGTTGGAGAGGATTTTTCTGCCGTCCTCGACAACAGCTACGCCGGTCTCGTCGCAGGACGACTCTATCGCAAGTATTTTCAAAGCTTTTTCTCCATTATTATTCCATCCTCCCGCGGATTGGAATAAAAATTCTTTCTCAAACCGACCTCGGAAAAGCCGCGTGAGCGGTACAACGAGATCGCGGCGGTATTGCTCACTCTGACCTCGAGGGTCAGGCGCGAAAGTCCGAGCTTACACCCGCTGTCAATCAGCGCGTCCAGCAAGGCACCGGCCGCTCCGCGCCGGCGATACTGCGGCAGAACGCCTATATTATTTATACTTCCCTCGTCTAAAACGCAGTACATTCCGCCGTAGCCTACAACTTCTCCGTCCTCGGCGGCGGTATAATAGCAGGCCAGCGGATTTTCGCACAGCTTACTTAACTCGGCAAAGCTCCACGGGGACGAAAAGCACGCCCTCTCTATTGCTTCGCAGGCGGAGATATCCTGTTTTGTCAATGCGCGAATATCCAACTCAAACAATCACTTTCTTCTCGATAAGCCGCTCAATGCCCTCGGCGATCTCCCTCGCCGCAAGCTCGTAGGTTTCGAGATATCCGCCGTACGGGTCGCCTATTTCGCGCGGCATGGCAATAATTTTATCGCTCTTGCCGAATAGGCTTTCAAGCAATTTCACATGACTGCCGGTCATGCCGACAACAAGGTCGCTGTGCTCGAAAAGCTCTTTGGTAATCGGCTGAGAACGGTGGACAAAATCCTTTATCCCGTACAGTTTTTCAAGAGCCGCCGAAGCATTGGCGCTCATGCTGTCTCCTCTCGCGGCGAAAATCCCGGCGCTGTCGCAGGACACGTCTATGCCGCGATCCCGGCAAACAATCGGCGCGATAGCCTCCGCCATGGGGCTTCGGCAGGTATTGGCGGTGCAAACAAACAACAGTTTCTTCATTTTATGTACTCATCAAGCAGTTTTCCGGCGCTGACGCAGCGGCGTGTGCCCTTATCGTACAGCACGACCTCCCCCGATATGGAACGTATCGCCGAAATGCGGTAATAAAGATAGGGGCAGCTCTCGCTGACCAGCTTGATATCAAAGCTCGAATCGGTGTAGGCCGGCAGTACCGTCTGCTCACCTGTCTCTAAAAGTGCGGCAAGCTGATCTACGGTATTTTTGTCGCTGATAACGGAATTTACAAGCGTAGTATCTCCCTTGATACAGACAAGCGCCGACATGGCGCCGAAGGTTTCAAGCGTAGGCTCCTCGACCGAGTCCGCGCGGTAGAGATAATTCAGACCGTCATAGTTTTCGCTCAGATACTGATCCGTCGGCAGACCCTCTACCTCATAAAGCACAGTGTCGTTATAGCTCGTAATTTCGCCCTTGATGCTGACTGCCTGAAGGCTGGGAGAACACATGACATAATTCACATTGCTCTCCTTATCGACCAGACGGTCGCCGGTGACCTTCAAGGCTTTTTCGTCCGAGCATGAGGCGAAAAAGCAGACGCAAAGCGCTAAAATAAGTATTATTGCTGATATTCTTTTCATTATTTATCCTTATGTTTCGGAAAAAGCTGCGCCCCGGACAAGCGGCGGCGCAGTGGGGCAAAGGCTCAATAGCCGAAGCTACCGTCGAGACTGTCGTCATTAAATATCCACTCGCGGGTATTTATGACGGTGTACTCCTCGGGAGTATTTCGGATAACGACCGTACTGATGCCGGCGTTAATGACCATGCGCTTGCACATCTGACAGCAGTTTGTGTCGGGTATCAGCTCGCCTGTCTTTGCATCGGTACAGCTAAGATAGAGTGTTGAGCCTATCATTTCCTCGCGGCCTGCCGATATGATGGCATTCTGCTCGGCGTGCAGCGCGCGGCAGAGCTCGTAGCGCTCGCCGCGGGGAATATTCATCTGCTCGCGAAGGCAGTAGTTCAAATCGCAGCAATTCTTTCTTCCCCGGGGCGCTCCGTTATAGCCCGTAGAGATGATAGAGTCATTCTTGACAATGATGGCGCCGAATTTCTTTCTGAGGCAGGTGCTCCGTTCAGCCACTGACTGCGCTATATTAAGATAATAATTGGTCTTACTGGCGCGTGCCTTTTCCATGACGGTATCCTCCGTTTTCTATTTCAGATTATTTCAGAGTGACTTTGTATAATCCTTGAGCCAACCCTTGAAATCTTCGCCCAGCTCGGGATCCTTGAGGGCGAGCATTACATTTGCCTTGAGAAATCCGAGCTTTGAACCCATATCGTGACGTACGCCGGGGAATTCATACGCTATCATTCCGTAGCGGCGGGCATATTCCGCCATGGCGTCGGTCAGCTGTATCTCATTGCCTGCACCCGGCTTTGTTTCTTCCAGAATGTCAAATATATCGGGGGTAAGAAGAACCCTGCCGAGGATTGAAAGCAGAGTGATGATATGCTCGTCATCCGGCTTTTCTATCATATCCTTGACCTTATACACACGGTCGTCTATCTTTTCCGCGTCAAGGCTGGAATACTTCTTAATCTGCTCCCTTGTGACGGCCTGAACGCCGAGAACCGGCTTGCCGTACTTCTCATAAAGCTCGATCATTTGCTTTGAGGTGGGGACCTCGGCATCTATCATATCGTCGCCGTACAGCACCATGAACGGATCATTGCCGATAAAGCTCCTGGCACAGCTTACGGCGTGGCCGAGACCCTTGGCCTCCTTCTGACGAAGGAAGGAAATATTACAGAGTGTGGCGATGTCGCGTATCTGCTTGAGCTCCTTAAGCTTTCCCTTCTTTTCAAGGCTTGATTCGTAATCCGGGCAGAAGTCGAAATAGTTTTCTATGGCCTCCTTGCCTCGGTTTGTAATGATGAGAATATCGGTAATACCGCTATTGACAGCCTCCTCGACAAGGTACTGCATTACGGGCTTATCGACTACCGGAAGCATCTCCTTCGGAACACCCTTTGAGATGGGTAACATTCGTGTGCCGAGACCGGCGGCAGGAATTATCGCTTTTGTCACTTTCATGATATATCAATTCCTCACTTTCAACGAAATTTAATCAAATTAATTATATAACAACAAAAGAGTTTGCGCAATAAGAAAATGCATTGATTGCGCGCATTTGCAGATATTTGTAAATAATTGTAAACTAACGGCGGCAGACCTTGAAACAGCGCAGGTTTGAGATGTAGAATGTAGAATGAACGGATATATTATCAAATCGCACGAAAGGAACGGCAAAACAATGATAAAGAACAAGCCGGACGTCAAATCGGGCGCCGAGCGCGTTTATCCCGAAACCGACGCGGCGTACGGTCTGACCGAGGCCGAGGCAAGGGCGCGCGCCCAAGCCGGCGACGCAAATACTGCCGGCAGCGATACTTCAAAAAAACTCTCCGAAATCCTGCGTGACAACATTTGCACGCTTTTTAACCTGATAAATGCGATAATAGCCGTTTCTCTCATCGCGGTCGGTTCATACAAGAACATATTATTTATGGGCGTTGTACTCTGCAACCTCGCCATCGGAATTTTTCAGGAAGTCAGAGCCAAGCGCGCACTCGACCGGCTGTCTCTCGAGTCCGCTCCCGCCGTCAGGGTCTTGCGTGACGGCAGAATACGCGAAATCGGCTCACAGGAGGTAGTGTGCGGCGACATAACCGTGCTTTCCTCCGGAGACGCAGTGGTATGCGACTGCGAAGTAATAGACGGCGAATGTGACGCAAACGAAGCGTTTCTCACCGGCGAGCAGGACGCCGTGGCAAAAAGGGTCGGCGACACCCTGCTGTGCGGCAGCTTTATTTCCACCGGCAATGTGACGGCAGTCTGCCGTAAGGTGGGCGAAGCAAAGTACATTTCCCGCATTTCCCGCGAAGCAAAGGCGTACAAAAAGGCATACTCCGAAATAATGAGCACTCTCAAAAAAATAATCCGCATTATTTCGGTGGTTATATTCCCGCTCGGAACGGCGCTGGTTATTAATCAGCTCACTCTCAAGGGCGCCGACGTGGCAACAGCCGTCACCAACGCTTCTGCCGCCATAATCGGCATGATACCCGAGGGGCTGATACTGCTGACCGACACGGTCTTGGCTGTAAGCGTGATACGCCTCTCGAAAAGGAAGGTGCTGGTGCAGTCGCTCTACTGCATAGAAACGCTTGCCCGGGTAGACACGCTGTGTATCGACAAAACCGGCACGCTGACCGAAGGGCTGATGGAATACGACGGACTCGAAAGGCTGTCGGATAAAGACGCCGAGAGACTCTTGTCGCTCGTACTTTGGGCTGACAGCGACGACAACGCCACCTCCTCGGCTCTCAAGGCTCATTTTGCAAAAATTGACAGGCTGCTGCCGGACGCCGCCATTCGGTTCTCGTCGGCAAACAAGTGGTCTGCCGCGCACTACAGTGGCGAGGGGACGGTTATTCTCGGGGCGGCTGAAAAGATTTTACCGTCAATGTCTGAGGAGCTTGCGGAGCGCATTTCCGAGCTTTCCGAAAAATGCCGCGTCCTGCTGCTTGCCCATTCGGACGGTACAATAGAGGACGGAAGACTGCCCGGCGGCATAACGCCGGTCGCGCTGATTACCCTCAGGGACAAAATACGTCCCTCGGCGGCAGGCACCATAGAATACTTTAAGAGTCAGGGCGTAGACATACGCATAATTTCCGGAGACAGCGTACAGACGGTGCGCGCCGTCGGAGAACGGGTCGGTCTGGACGGCTGTGAAAACGCCGTCGACGCTTCGCAACTGGACGACGGGGCGCTTGCGGCGGCCGTAGGCGGCACCCGCATTTTTGCGCGGGTTTCGCCGATTCAAAAGCAGGTCATAATAAAGGCCCTGAAGGACTCCGGGCATACTGTGGCTATGACCGGCGACGGAGTGAACGACGTGCTGGCGCTCAAAGAGGCCGACTGCTCGGTGGCGCTGGCAAGCGGCGCGGGCGCGGCGCGCAATATTTCGGAGCTTGTGCTGACAAACTCCGATTTCTCGGTCATGCCCGCCATAGTGGACGAGGGCAGGAGGTCTATCAACAACATTGAGCGCACGGCACTTTTGTTTCTCGTCAAGACGATATATTCTATCATACTCAGCATAGCTTTTATCTTCTTGAATTACAGCTATCCTTTTATTCCCATCCAACTGACGCTTATCAGCTCGCTGACCATCGGATTTCCCGGCTTCGTGCTTGCCCTCGAACCGAATCACGACAGGGTCAAACCCGGATTTCTGCGCAACATTCTGACGCGCGCCTTCCCGGGCGGCATTTCGGCGGCCGCCGGTCTTATTGTAACCGCATTGGCCTTTGATCTATTCTCGATATCACCCGAGAGCCGTCCGACCGTAAGCGTGGCAATTGCCGGCTGTATAGGGCTCGCGGTGCTCGCCTGCGCCTGCTATCCGTTCAACAAGCTGCGCGCCGCTCTGTTTACCGTCGTATCCGCCGGTCTGATAATCGGCCTTACCGTATTCGGCGGCTTCTTCGGTCTGCAAAGGTTAGACGGAGCATCCTGGCTGTTACTGACGCTTATGATAACATTTTCGGTAAGTTTTTTCATCGTTCTGAAATTGCTGACAGTAAAATTCTACCGGCACAGGAACAAAGAATAAAGCTTTCAGCCGAGCAAAACCGGAGGTCTTCAACGGCCTCCGGCTTTTTTAACAAATTCGCCTCTTTGTCAATATAATGGGAATAAAACCTATAAATAAGGAGAGATTTTCACAATGGCAAAGGGATTTTTGCAGGTCGATGCCGCCACCGCCGACGAGGCGCTTCCCGTCTCCGAAGCGTTAGTACGGGTTTCAGACGACAGCGGCACGGTGATATTCGAGGGCATGGCTACCGAAAACGGCGAGCTGCGTCCGATAGAGCTTGACGCGCCCGACCCCGCAGACTCGCTCGAGCCTAGCGGGCAGATACCGTATGCAAAATACGACGTCAGAATTACCAAGGCGGGATATTACCCGCAAACCGTCAAGGGAGTTCAAATATTCGGCGGCGAGAGAACCACGCTGCCGGTCGAAATGATTCCGCTGCCCGGGGATATGGAGGAATTTGAAATAGTATATCCTATAGGCGAAAACGCACTGCTGCAGGACTATGTGCCGCAGACATCCTATGCCAAGCAGGCGCGCATTCTCGGGGAGGTCTATATCCCCGGCAAAATAACGGTACATCTCGGCAGTCCCTCTTCCTCCGCAAGCAATGTGACGGTACCGTTCATCGACTATATCAAAAACGTAGCCTCGAGCGAAATATATCCGACATGGCCGGAAAATGCCCTGCGTGCCAACATTTTGGCTGAAATTTCGCTTGCGCTCAACCGCATATACACCGAATGGTACCGTTCCCAGGGGTATCCCTTCGACATAACCAGCTCTACCGCCTACGACCAGTATTATGTTCACGGCAGAAATATCTATGATTCTATAAGCACCATTGTCGATGAGATTTTCAACAATTATCTGCGCAAGCCCGGCCGTCAGGAGCCGTTTTACGCCGAATACTGCAACGGCACGAGCGTCACCTGCCCCGGAATGTCGCAATGGGGCACGGTTTACCTTGCAAATCAAGGGTATTCCCCCCTCGAGATACTCAAATTCTATTACGGCGATATCGACATCGTAACCAGCAACGACATTCGCGGGATAGAGGAATCCTATCCGGGATATCCGCTGTCTGCAGGCTCGTCCGGCGAGCCCGTGAGGGTGATTCAGGAACAGCTCAACCGCACGGCAATAAATTACCCCGCAATACCGCTGGGGCAGGTAGACGGTATATTCGGCGAAAAAACAGCGGCGGCGGTAAAGGCCTTTCAGAGGCTGTTCGGACTTACGGCCGACGGGATTGTCGGCAAAAAGACATGGTACCGGCTCTCATATATATACACCGCGATAAAGAAACTGGCAGAACTGTCAAGTGAAGGACAGCGCGTGGACTACAGCCAGCAAAGCTATCCCGGCTTTGCGCTCAAGCAGGGCAGCATCGGCTCGGAGGTGCAGGAGATACAGTTCTATCTTTCGCGAATAGCCGCGTTTAACTCATCTATACCGTCCGTCAAGATAGACGGCCGTTACGGCGCCGGTACGGCAAACGCCGTGAGAGCTTTTCAGTCGTTCTACGGATTAGTGCCGGACGGCGTAGTCGGCTCGCGCACCTGGAACAAGCTGGTAGACGTTTACAACGGCACCGTTGACAATGTCGAAGAAAACAATACTGTCGCTGTAAGGGATTATCCCGGCACACCGGTCACCTCCGGCTCAACCGGCGCTAACGTGCTGTATATTCAGAGCTTACTGAACGGGATTTCCGATGTATTCCGTTCAATTCCAAAGCTGAGTGCGGACGGTATTTACGGTGCAAAAACGGCGGCGGCAGTCAAGCAGTTTCAGCGCATATTCGGACTGTCTGCCGACGGTGTGGTCGGGCCTGTGACCTGGAACAGGCTCGGAAGCGTATATTCGGCTGTCAAAAGCGGCTGTGTGACATCCTCAACTCCTGAGAACGCCGTCCCCTATCCCGGCTCACCGCTTCGTCAGGGCTCGACCGGAGCCAATGTCGCGTATATCCAGAGAAGTCTCAACTCGATTCGCACTACATTGCCGGTGATTCCCGCCGTCGAGGTGGATTCGATATTCGGGCCCGCCACAAGGGGCGCCGTCATCTCCTTCCAGAATCTGTTCGGTCTTACGGCAGACGGAATAGTCGGCTCGCGCACATGGGACGCTATCAATTCTATCCGCGCTTCGACTACAAACGGATGTCTAAACCGTTCTGTCGGCTCGGCTAAACCTCTGCCCGAACAACAGGCGGCAGAGACGGCATATCCGATAAGCGTTGCCGCGGACTTGCCCGCAATGCACGAAGCAAGCAGAGACAACGATATGAAAATATACCGCGAAAAGAGCTTCGCCGGGCGTCAGCTCTCGATCGGCAGCTTCGGCAGGGAGGTACTGACGCTGAAGCACCGCCTTTCTGAAGTCGGCGGAGAAAAAATGTCGGTCCTCGGAGATAATTTCCTCTACGGCATACAGACGCGCCGCGCAGTCGAGGACTTCCAGCGGTCCTGCGGCCTTCCGGTCAGCGGAACGGTCGATTATGCCACATGGGAAAGGCTTTTTAGCTGACAAAACCACAAGCTGATATCCTGCAGGCCGAAAAATCATAGGCTGAAACAGGCAAGAAACCGGCGGCTCATGTGAGCCGCCGGTATTTTTTATCTCGGGCAATCGCAAAAAAACACAGCAAAGTCCTTTTTATGGGACAGTGGCCGTGTTATAATAATTTCAGAAGGATAAATTAGATGACTTTGTAAAGGAGTGATTACGATCGATATAACTCCGAAACAAACTTATTTCAGAATTTACCTTTCTCCTAATGGATAATTCATTCCTATTATGCAACGCTTCCTTCTGATGATTTTTGCCCTATTTCTGACGAACAATAATTAAGTGAGGTGATTACTATGTTTTGCGATGAAAAGATTATTGCCGTATATCTTGGTCAAAATGAATACCGGGATATTGATGGTGCTAACTGTTGGTTTGATGTTTATCACGACATTGCATTTCACACCACCGAAGGATACCGTCTTCTGTTGGAAACCGACAGTTATATGATATCGTTAGGTGCTGACGGAGTTTCTGTCACCAGCAAGAATGAGTTCAAACCTATCGAGCACGAATGGTTAGAAGAATATGTAGATAGTTTTCAGGACGAGGTAAGGTGACACTAATGGAATTAATCAAAAGAGACTGTGGAATGAAACTAAAACTCGTGCCATATGGTGCCGGTTGGACAGATGTCTATTTCAACATTAAGGTAACGACGTCGCTTATGTATAAAAGTATCCAAAGAGAGGTGTGAATTATGAAACTTCAAAAACGAGACTGCAATATCAAAGTCCATATTGAACCGCTTGGTACAGCATTGTTAGCAGTATCTTTTGATTTTGGTGATAAAAAACTGGAATATACACCAAGCACTGCGATGGGTGATCAATTTGGAGAATTTGTCTGTGCCCTATACACGCTATATTGCGAAAACAGGAACGGAAGATTAGACGGACATTGCGAATGGAACAAGCGCGAATATCATTCAAACGATAAACACGAGATACAAGCAACTACGGTTACCGTTGACTGGGATGACGAAGGAACAAATATGACAATAGAAATGACCAAGCCACTGGATGGGGATACCATATTGTTGCGGTCGTCTATGGATTATGGAAAAACATATCAAGAGTATACGGTTAATGACAGAGACTTTTGCTATGCAGTCGCAAAAGCGTGTACCGAAGCGATAAAAGAATTTGGATTCTACGGATATCGGTATTCAACCGAAAGCCAACCGATAAAAATTCACCAACTTTTATTTCTAAAAGCATATGCTTTGGGAAATATGGACGCTCGTGATTTAACAGTCGTGGACGAGGGATTAGATTGCTGCAAATCTGATTTTGAAAAAGAGCTGGAACTTTTACTGTTTGATATGTGATTTCTACCCGTGGTTTTTAGGAACCACGGGTTTCTATTTTTCTGCATTCTGATAACCGGTTGGGTAGTAGGAAAAACTTTGAACCAAATCGAACAATTTTGCAAAAAGGGCTTGGCACCGGCGACAATTTGTTATAATAGATGTACAACTAAATATTACATATTTCGAAAAATTACGACTTACACAGTTTCCGCCGGCGGGGGATTCTGTGTAGGTCTTTTTTCTTTGTTGTAGACCTTACTCCTTCCCCCCTTGTCTGGCAGCAAGGTAGTGTGTGTAGAACTTTCCGGTGGGCATCCTCCAATCTGCCCAT
>JAQXGK010000018.1 GCA_029006345.1 Bacillota bacterium | reverse complement strand
GTATATCCAAGTCTCGATGGCTCAAGTATATGGAAATGCTTGCTGATGCAGGATTTATGCCGGCAAAGACCGGAGCGGAGCTGAAACTGATGTTTACATACGGCGGCAACAGTGGTATAATAAAAACGCAGCAAACGATTGTTAGTGCAACATATTCACAAATCCGCAAAGCGTTTTAACGATATCGCAAGACGAAGCACAAGAGATAATTAATACAAAATCCGGAACAGGTATTGTGCGTTGCTCAAAAAACGGAGAACCAAAACCACAAGAATCAATATCCTGCAAACACATAATCGGTTATTACTATGGCAACGGTAAATATTGGGCGACAAACAAGGCAACGATACATTACAGCAAAAAAGGGGCGCACATAGTGCCTATTAAAGGGGATGATTACGATTAATGTCTGGACAGCTAAAGATGCTAATACCGTAAAACTTACTGATATAGATGGTGATATGTTTATAGGTAAAGTCGTAGATATAATCGATGAAGGCGAAGAGTCGGAAGATTATGGATACGGCGAAGACAGTATAGCTTTATCCATTGACGGCAAAGAAATACTGTTTTCTGAAAGCGAAATTGCTAACATAGAAATAATAGATTGACCGCCCACGAACTGTGAGCGGTTTTCTTATGCCCTGACGCTTACCACAACAAGATAATAATGCCCGAACCGGTACACAAACATTGTATCAGCTCGGGCTTTTATTATGCACGGATTTAATTTGCTGTGGCAAACAGAATCTGAATTTTGACCGGAAGGTCATTTTCTTTTTTCGAGTCTGATTACGCCGTATTCATCAGGAGAAGTTACGCCGTTTTTGTATTCATATCCCATTTTGCGATAGAAATTGACGGCAGTCAGAGAGGAGCCCACCTCAGTTCGCCAAGCGCGGGCAAATACTCATCTGATTCCAATGTCTCAATGATTCTTCTGCCGATACCTTTTCTCTGATATTCCGGAAGGACGAAAACGGACACCAAATAGCTTTCGGTCGTGCTGCCCCAATATCCTGTGATTCCGCCGCACCCGATAACTTTTTTGCCGTCGGTGACGACATAAAAATGCGATTCCTCCGCCCGCTTTGCCATGACCTCGGGGGAGTGGCTTTCTACATTGTCTTTTATAAACTCAGGTGAATAGTCGCTGATATTACTGACGGCGAGGGTTGTACGGATCACATCCGCAACAGCGGTCTCGTCGCCTTTGCGAAATTTACGAACTGCGATTCTTCTCTCGCAATATGCCGGTCTTTTCGAGGTCGGAGCCGCGTGATACTCCCGGCAGATACGGCAGTCCCCGTGCCGGGGGCATTTTTTCCGACTGTGATATACTACGGTATTCGGACTGTAAATACTTTAGGATTCGTGATATAATGAAGCAGGTTTAATAAAAATCGGATGCGGAGAAGCTTATGAAATACATAGTGGTAACGGGGGCATACGGCGGAATGGGCAGAAAAACCGTAGAGCTCTTGAAAAAGCAGGGATTCTGTGTGATTGCTATAGACAAAACGACCGATGCGGCGGAGGAGAATGTGGTGCCGCTTCAAGTCGACGTCACTGACTCCGAAAGTGTAAAGGGAGCCTTCGAAAAGGTAAAAACGCTCACCGATGAGCTGTTTGCCATAGTACACTTTGCAGGAATATATATGCTGGATTCCCTGGCGGAAATCGACAGCGGCCGTTTTGAATATGCCTTCAGGGTTAATCTGTTCGGTGCGTTTCTTATCAACAAGACCTTTCTTCCTTTGCTGAAAAGAGGCAGCAGAATCGTGATGACGACCAGCGAGCTCGCCCCGCTGGACCCTCTGCCGTTTACAGGTATTTACGCCGTGACAAAGGGAGCTTTGGATAAATATGCGTACTCGCTGCGTATGGAACTGCAGCTGTTGGGCATTTATGTCTGTGTGCTCCGTGCGGGAGCTGTAGATACGGGCATGCTGGATGTTTCGACCGACGCGCTTGACAGATTTTGCTCGAATACAAAACTTTATTCCTGCAATGCGCGGCGGTTCAAAAGCATAGTGGAGAGGGTGGAGGCAAAGTGTATTCCGCCGGAAAAGATTGCGCAAAAAACACAAAAGATACTTAATTACAAGCACCCCAAATTTGCTTACAGTATCAACCGAAATCTGCTTTTGTTGCTACTGAATGCCTTGCCGAAGGGACTGCAGCTCGCAATTATCAGGCAGGTGCTAAAATAAGATTTGATTCCGTTATGAAGAACCGTCGACCGGCAATGTCGACACGCAAAAACGCCGGTTGAATCAATGTGACAAAGCCCGGATTTGTCGATTTTTGGTAAAACTTGCATTTTTGCTGTTATACTGTTATAATTCCGTTAGTTTTTTGATTTTAATGCGGTATATCTACGGGAGCTATCATTTTTATGGAAGACAATATGCAACTGATCGTAATGCTGACGCACAACGATCATACGGTTGACAACGCATACGAGATATTTGAGCAATGCAAAGATTCAAAAGCGCAAATCTGGGGCTTTAAGGAAAAGCCTCTGCCCTTTGAGCAGATGTATGAATTGTACGCATATATGAAAAAGTGCGGTAAGACAACCGTGCTCGAGGTAGTCGCATACACCGAAGAGGAATGTATCAAGGGCGCACAGACGGCTGTGAAATGCGGCTGTGACATCCTTATGGGAACTGTTTTCTTTGACTCTGTAAACGAGTACTGCAAGAAAAACAAGATTAAATATATGCCGTTTGTGGGAAGGGTGAAGGGTCGGCCGTCCGTTCTCGGCGGAAGCATAGACGGTATGGTCGCCGAGGCCGAGGAGTATCTTGAAAAGGGTGTTTTCGGTTTTGATTTGCTGGGCTACAGATATACCGGTGACGCACGCGAGCTGAACAGGCAGTTTGTAACGAGAGTTAAGGCGCCGGTGTGCATTGCAGGCAGTGTTGACAGCTTCGGCAGACTGGACGAACTGATGAAGATTTCTCCGTGGGCGTTTACTATCGGCGGCGCGTTTTTTGAAAACAAATTCGGCGTCAGCTTTAAGGAGCAGATAAACAGAGTGTGCGATTACATCGCCTGTGAAAAAACGCTTGCGGGCACGGCGAAATGACGGAGACGAAAAATGCTTGAGCGGTTTTATCCTCATGAATATGCCGAAAGCGTCTTTTCCATAGATTACGGCAGGCTGTACGGGCTGGGCTACAGAGGACTTATATTCGATATAGACAACACTCTGGTGCATCACGGAGACGATGCGACCCCGGAGGTCGAGGCACTGTTTGCAAAAATTCAAGGCATGGGCTTTACGACGCTGCTTCTGTCGAATAATGACGAAAAGAGAATACAGAGATTCATAAAGAATATAGATACGCTGTATATTTGCGACGCAGACAAGCCGAATACCTCCGGTTATCTGAGGGCGGCGGAAATGATGAATGTCGGCAGGGAGAAAACGGTGTTTATCGGCGACCAGATTTTTACCGATATTCTGGGAGCCAACAGAAGCAAAATCGCCTGCATTCTGGTAAAATATATTCGCGGAAAAGAGGATACCAGGCCGGGAAAGAGGAGAGCCCTGGAGGGTGTTATCCTGAAGTTTTATAAAAAGAGCAAAAGATACAAAGCCGGACTCGGCGGCATTCGCAAAAAGGGGGACATTTAAGGTGCCGACAAAAAAGAAGAGGAATTTCTGCGATATAAATCCCTTCTGCTATGCCGTTTCCATGAAAAAGAACATTTTGAAGCGAAAGGCAACCGACCTGTTCGGCAAGGACAAATTCGCAAAGGGAAAAAGCGCGGAAAAACTGCCGAATGTTGTTTCCGAGCACAGCAGTGTTATTATTAAAAAAGGCAAGGGAATAGACATCACTCTGCAGGAGAACAAAGCGGTAAACATAAAAATAGCGTCTGCCGAAATTAACGGTACGGTAATACACCCCGGCGAGGTCTTTTCATTCTGGAGAACCGTAGGCGACGCAACAAAGAGAAAAGGCTATAAAGACGGCCGCGTAATCACCAAAGACGGTATCAAGCCGGGTATGGGCGGCGGACTGTGCAATCTGGGAAACACCGTAAATCTGCTGGTTTTACACAGTCCTCTGGAAATCGTCGAGCTTCACAAGCACTCCGACGCACTGGCTCCCGACGAAGGCAAGAGAGTTCCGTTCAGCGCGGGAACATCTATTTGTTACAATTACATCGATTACAGATTCAGAAACAATACCGATCAGGACGTTCAGCTTTTGGTGTGGTGTGAAAACGGCAGGCTGTGCGGCGAGCTGAGAAGCCGGACCGAATTTCCCTATTCCTACGAGCTTGTGGAGGAGGATCATCACTTCCGTAAAGAAGGGGACAGCTACTACAGAGTATCAAAGATTTACAGGCAGGTCACCGAAAAGGCGACAGGCAATATTATTGCCAAGGAGCTGATTTGGGACAATCACTCGCTTGTTATGTTTGACCCGGAGCTTATCCCCGGGGAATTGCTGAGGGAATGATAAATAACGCCGCTACTGACAATTAAAAGTGTTTTAATATAAAAAGCCTGCCGGAGGGCGGGCTTTTTGGCTGTCATAAGGGCAGAACCTCGGCTTTGCGGAGAGCCGATTTATAAAGCAGTAAAGAAGAAAGGATATTCACAGCGGATTATCTCTGTGAATATCCTTGTGTCGATATAAAGTTAAAGAGCAAAGACACTATATACGCCGAAAGGGCGGCGAATACAGGCAAAGCAAGCTTTACGTTTTTCAGGCAATCCGCTTGCTTTGATTGTCAGCTCAATAACATGCGGTCGTTGTCCAACTCCTGGCCGCGTTTGTTTCTGTACATATCCATGAGACCTACCACATCTAAGGCTTCACGCTGAGCGCCGGACAGATCCAAAACGATTTTTCCCTGCTCAAGCATCAGGGTGCGGGTTCCGAGACTAAGGGCGGATGATATATTGTGGGTAATCATCATGGTGGTGATATGCCCATCGGATACGATGTCCCGTGTAAGAGTCAGCACCTTTTCCGCTGTGACCGGGTCCAGAGCAGCGGTATGCTCATCGAGCAACAGGAGCTTGGGTGTGGAAATGGTGGCCATCAGCAGTGTTACCGCTTGACGCTGACCTCCGGAGAGAAGACCGATCTTGGTATTCATTCGATCCTCGAGACCCATGCCCAGAGCCGCAAGGGCATCGCGGATTTTGGTTTTAATACTCCTGTTGAGGGCAAAGGAGCAGAGCCTTTTGCTGCTTCTCGTATAGGCGAGGGCGATGTTTTCCTCAACGCTGAGTTCCGGAGCGGTGCCCTTCATGGGATCTTGAAAGATGCGGGCAATTGCCCCGGCACGCTTGTGCTCGGGAAGGCAGGTTATGTCCTTATCATCAAGCAGTATGCGGCCGCGATCGCAACGGAAGCTTCCTCCGATAGCGCCGAAAAGGGTTGATTTTCCGGCGCCGTTGGAGCCTATTACGGTGACGAATTCGCCGTCGGAGAGTGTTAAATCAATTCCGTCCAGAGCCTTGTGAGCGTCCGGCGTGCCCTTCAGAAATGTCTTTTCCAGGTGCTCAAGAGTCAGCATCGGTTGCCGCCCCCCTTCGGTTTTTCCTATCCTCCAGCGCTGACTTGACGGCGGGAATGGACAGGGTAATACCTACGATTACCGCCGACAGCAGTTTCAAGGCGTTGGCGGACAGAATGTTATATCGCAGAGCAAGGGCGATGATGATTCTGTAGACCACCGAGCCCAGTACCGCTGAAATCAGCCCTACGGTCACGGAGCGGCGTCCCAACACTACTTCGCCGATGATGACCGAGGCCAGCCCGATCACAATCATGCCGGAACCGGAGTTTACATCCCCGAAGCCCTGGTACTGGGCCAGTATGCCGCCGGACAGAGCAACAAGGCTGTTTGACAGCGCAAGGGCGCCGATTTTTGTAACGGTGGTATTGATGGAGGAGGCGCGTACCATATCCTCGTTGTTGCCGGTTGCCCGGATACAGAGACCGGCTACCGTGCGGAAGAACATTGCCAGTAATATCACTGTCAGAACGCACAGACCTACGGCGGCAACCGGCTTTGTTACATCTGTGGAAAGCCCCGTAGCATCTGCCAGTACGTCGAATATTTTTTTGCTGTCCAGGAGAGATAGATTAGGCCCGCCCAACACGGTAATATTTACGGTGTAAAGACCGCTCATTGTGAGAATTCCCGCCAAAATAGGGTGGATTTTGGCCTTGGTTTGCAGGAAGCCCGTGATACAGCCTGCCGCGGCGCCTCCTGCCAGAGACAGCAACAGCGCCAGAAACGGATGCCCTGCCGCTACCGCCACGGAAGACAGTACTATGCCAAGGGTGAAGCTGCCGTCCACAGTCAAGTCGGGAATGTTCAAAATGCGAAAGGTAATATAGACCCCCACTGCCAACA
>JAQXGK010000017.1 GCA_029006345.1 Bacillota bacterium | reverse complement strand
TTCATTTTTGAGCTTTTCCTTTTTGTGCGAAAAAAGCAATATTTCCGGCACACGCTCCGCGCCGGGCTGATTTATGTTTTTACTGTCATATCTGCGCTGCCTTGTATGTCGAAGGCGGAAAAATACTTTTCCTCCAGCGGTATCCATTTCGAGCGAAAGCGCTCCGCCTTGTCCGGGTCTCGCACCGTTATGCGGCGCAGCTGTTCATCGCTGTCAACGTCGAGAAAGATGCAAAAGTCGTAGTACGCGCGCAGGTCGGGATGACAGCTGTATGACCCCTCTACTATATTTATTCTCTTTTGAGGGACGGTCACCGCATCGCTGAGCTTTCCGGTTTGACAGTTGTACGGCCTGTAGATTACTGCTTTTTTGTTTGACAGCGGGAGAAGTACCTCGCAGAGGAATCGCTCGCTGTCGATATTGCCGCCGGGTAGTTCCAGCCGCTGCGGCGTTCTCTGCTCCGGCCGCAGGAAGAAGTCGTCCATGTGGAAGATATTGCAGTCGAGCTCTTTTGAAATGCGCTCGGCAAGCGTTGTTTTTCCTGCCGCGCATCTGCCGTCAATTGCCGCGATGACGCGGTCCTTCTTGCGGGCAAGCTCAAACAGCGCGCTGACTGCCGCGTCCGTGCCGTTCATGCGGTTTGCTTTTCAGCTCTGGCGTGAAAGTCTATAATTCCGGTCTTTCCGAGAGCAAGCATTATGGCGGGAATAAGAATCAGCTGGAGTATTATTCCGGGTATCGCTGTGGTTACGGCACCCGAGATAAAGGTCGAGAAGGCAAATGTGTTGCCGCATATACCGAGCAGAATGACTTCTGATATCCCCAATACGATTCTGCCGCCCAGCATTGCGGCTAGCATTGCGAGATAGAGGGAGACAAGGCACTTTTTGCTTGCCTTTCCGTAAATAAACCCGGATATCAGACCGTATGCCGCAAGCTCAAAGGTCATTTCGATTGCCATCGGATAGAGCGGCGGTGTGCTGAGTATGAGCGAGCGCATGAGCGGCAGGACTGCGCCGACCGCAAGGCCGTATTGCCAGCCGCAGATTAGCGCGCAGAGAAATACCGGAATATGCATCGGTAAAAGTGCTTTTCCTATCTCGGGGCTCTGGCCGGTGAGAAACGGCAGCAGAAATCCGATGGCGATAAACATAGCTGAAAGAGCGAGCTTCTTTATTGCTTTATTGTTCATGGTGATTCCTTTCTGATAAAAAAATAAACGCGCGGCAATTCTTCAGAATCGGCGTGCGTCTCCGTGACTCAAATTCACTGTGGTTTGCTTGGGAAAACGGGCATTTCTATGCCCCGAAACGGCTTCGTGCCGTTCGACAGACCGATTATACAGCCGCAGGAGAGTTTTGTCAAGAGATGTGCTTGCCCGTTTGGGTCTTTATTTCGCGCGGCACTTCCATTTTTCGATGATATTTGCTATAATGAAACAAATACAGCAAATTCAGCCGAATAGAGGTAAAAGTATGCAATATCAGGGAGCGGCACACGGCCGCGGCAATAGAAACTCCTTTTCACTCGGGTATTATCTTTTGTTCCCGGCGACGTTTATATATCTTGAACTGCTGTTTAAGATTTCGACGGTCTCACACGTTTTTTCGCTCGGTACGCTTTACACCGTGCTGTTTAGCGCCGCATACGGCGGGCTGTGCTATCTTTTGACCTCGATATCCAAAAACCGCAGGGTAAACAGGATAATAAGCCTTGTGCTGATAGCCGTAGTGACGGTGATTTTTCTTGTCGAGTATTTTGTTTACCGTGAATTTAAGATTTTTTACGATGTCAGCACGGTAGTCGGCGGCGCAGGGGACGCGGCAGGCGGCTTTGCCGATCAGATTTTCGGACTTATTTTCAGCTTCAACGGAATATCCAAAATAGTTCTTTCGTTTGTCCCCTTTGTAGCCTTTTTGCTGTTCGGACGGCGCTTCGCCCCCGCAAAGGCCGCAAAAACGGATGTCAGAGTGCTTACCGTATTCGGCGTGTTCGTTATATATGTTTTCAACCTTGTTTTTCTGTCCTCCAGCAGTATTTACGGACCCATGTATTCATCGCAGTATAATTTCATGGATGCGGTGTCAAATTTCGGACTTATCACGGGCATTCGGCTGGACATAAAAAATCTCTCGGGCGGCTCAGAGGCAGGCGGCTTCGAAACAGTCACCACCGCCCCCGTCACTACAACGACGGCGGGCGAGGGAGAAACCTCAACCACTACGGCGGCGCCCAAGGTTTACGGCGACAATGTGCAGGATATAGATTTTGCAGCTCTTGCGGCAAATACCTCCAATAAGACTCTTGCAGGGCTCGATGAATATGTATCGACGCTTACTCCGTCCAAAAAGAATGAGTACACCGGCCTGTTCAAGGGCAAGAACCTCATTATGATTTCGGCGGAGGCCTTCTGCGCCGAGGTCATTGACGAGAAACTGACGCCCACCCTCTACCGACTTGCCACAAAGGGCATAAACTTTACCGATTACTATCAGCCCGCGAGCGCCGGAACCACGGGCGGCGAATACGAAAACTTAATCGGCATGCTTCCGATGCAGGGCGGAAAGTCATTTAAGAATTCGGCAAACCACAACCTGTATTATACAATGGGAAATCAGCTTAACCGCCTCGGCTATTACGGCAAGGCTTACCACAATAATACATATACCTATTACGACCGCGACAAAACCCACATAAATCTCGGCTATTCCGACGGCTATATGGGTTACGGCAACGGAATGGAGGAGTATGTTACCAAGCAGTGGCCGGAAAGCGACCTCGAAATGATACAGGGCACATTGCCCACATATATAGATAAAGCGCCGTTCAATATTTACTATATGTCGGTCAGCGGTCACGGCACCTACTCGCAGAACGGCAACGCCATGTCTAAAAAGAATTGGGATAAAGTTGCCGACCTTAATTATTCAGACCCGGTCAAGGGCTACCTTGCGTCAAACCTTGAGCTGGAGGCGGCTATGTCTTACCTTGTGCAAACGCTCGAGGAAAAGGGGATAGCCGACGATACCGTAATTTGCATTTCAGCCGACCACTTCCCGTATTCTCTCGATGACGACGCGGCGCTCGGAAATATGCCGTATCTGTCCGAGCTTTACGGATATGAGGTCACAAACTACCTTGAGCGCGACCATAACCGACTTATCCTTTGGTGCGGCTCGCTTGAAAAAGAGGAGCCCATAGTAGTCGACAGCCCCACCTTCAGCCTCGATATAGTACCGACGCTGTCAAATCTGTTCGGCACAGAGTTTGATTCCCGTCTTCTGCCCGGCAGGGATGTGCTGTCAGACGCTCCCGCGCTTATTTTCAATACCGGTTACGACTGGAAGACCGACCTCGGCACTTATATTTCCTCTAAGGGCACCTTCATACCCAAGGATTCGACGGTGACTGTTCCGGACGGCTACGTCGACAGTATCAAGGCTATCGTCAGAAATAAAATTAATTTCTGCAAGCAAGCGCTCGAAACCGACTATTATGCGCATGTTTTCGGATAAAATATCTTGCGCGGCAACGCATTTTGCGCTGCCGCGTCTTTTTTTGTTTAGACCTTTGCTTTGCGGGAAGAATATAAATATCACTATTATGAAAGGAAGGATATTTGTATGACGCAGAAGGAATTAAATTATGTCGAGGATGCTCTCGGCCACGAGAAGGAAATGCAGACCATCTGCACCGACCTCGCTTCGCAGATAAGTGACAGCGACCTCAAGAGCTTTGTTCAGACTCTCGCCAATGAGCATACCGACAGCTTTTCTAAATTTTATTCGTTAATAAATAAGTAATAAGGAGATTGTTTTTATGGATGATAAGACAATAATGGCGACCATTCTTTCGGATGTTAAGGGCGCCTGTGACCTGATGATGCACGGCAGTATTGAATCGTCAACTGCGGATGTTCATGCAACCTTCCGCGACGAGCTTAACCGTTCGCTTGACAGACAGAGCCGTATTTACGCCAAAATGAGCGAAAAGGGCTGGTATCCGAGCGAGGCGGTCGACTGCAAGAAAATCGAGCAGACAAAGCAGAAGTTCTCGTCTGCAAAGTAATCAGAGCTTGCCGAATGGCTCATCAGCCCCTGAGGACACGCATTTGCGTTGACCTCGGGGGCGTTTCGTTTTGCGGTCCTGCAAGGGTTTTATAAAAAGTGTCAGAGCGAAGCGGCACAAATGCACTGCTTCGCTCTGACCTGTGAGCCCTTTTCAGCTTTCAAGCTGCTTTGCCAGAAAGGAGGCGGCTGTGGCGATAAGCTTCTGCTCGCTTTCGGTTACTTTAGCGTCGTTGTCCTTGAGACTTGCAACTGCGCCGATGACATCGCCCTCTACTATTATCGGCATAAGCACCGATATATACGAGTTGTGCAGTATTATCTGCCTTTCGTCGCCGGAGTAGCTGTAGAGCGAGCGCTTCTCAAACAGAGCCTCGATTTCCGGCGTGGCCTTGAGTCCGATATGCTCTTTCTTTGACAGTCCCGCGCAGGCTATCACGCCGTCTCGGTCAAAAATCACTGCTTTCAGTCCGCCGCACTTGTTGAGCGCTTCACAGTATTCCCCTGCAAATTCCGACAGCTCCCCGATCATCGAGTATTTCTTGAATACCAGCTCGCCGTCAAGTCCCGTGTATATTTCCAGCGGGTCGCCCTCTCTTATTCTCATTGTCCGCCGAATTTCCTTCGGAATTACTATTCTTCCGAGGTCGTCTATCCGGCGCACTATTCCTGTTGCCTTCATATATAAATCTCCTCTTGAATTGCATTTGTATATTGGTATTATTTGCGCCGTTTCGCAAATTATGTGAATTAAAATTATATATCTGATATATCGGCCGATTTTGCGGGAATAAAGCGCTGCCGACGCATAATCTATTGCAAGAAATCCCTTTCGGGCAAAAGCCCGAAAGGGATGAATATATTGTTTCAAAAAATCGGCACCTCAAAAGAAATAACAAAGGAACATTTAGTCTAAAATAAGATCTAATCGCATTTTAGCATTGACATTTTGTTCGTTTTTGGCTAAAATAAGATCGCATCGTATATCTGCCTAAGGAGGTATAGATATGGCTTACATCAAAAGAGATATTGAGGATAAAATTATTGCTCTGTCGAAGGAGTATTCCTGTATTCTGATCACCGGCCCCCGTCAGGTCGGCAAAACCACTGTACTGAAGCAGCTTATGAATGAGGATCGTGAGTATGTGACTTTGGACGATCTGGAAGAGCGCGGTCTTGCTAAGCGCGATCCCGCCATGTTCCTCCAAATGCATTCTACGCCCATTATGATTGATGAGGTACAGTATGCGCCGGAGCTGTTTTCCTATATCAAGATTCAAATCGATAACGGCGCTGCCCCCGGCACCTATTGGCTTACCGGCTCACAAGCATTCAAGCTTATGGAACTGGCGCAGGAGTCCCTGGCCGGCCGCGTTGCGATTCTGCATATGTCCAGCCTTTCACAGCACGAAATCTATGGTTCCGGAGAGTGCAAGCCCTTTACTCTGGATTTGGCGATACTGAAAGCTCGTGAAACCACGAACGCTCCTGCG